>CAMNAT010000173.1 GCA_946531785.1 uncultured Oscillospiraceae bacterium | reverse complement strand
AAAACAACATTTTCTATTAAATTGACGAGCGAAATTAACAAAAAGGACTTGCATTGTTTGTTTAAATGTGATAAAATGCTTTATGATAATGCTTAAAATAAGCTTCGTATAATTTGTTTTTGATATTTACGAAATGATTTATAGTGTGTAAAAGTGGGATAAGGACTGTAAAGCCGTTTAAGCATAAGGAGAGAGTGTGTGAGAAATATGGGATTAGACCATGAGGCAGATTATAAGCGCAAAGTAAGCGGGATATTCCGGAACAGGAACCTGCTTGTTTTGGATGTCATAATTGTGATGGTGTCATACTTTATGACGACGCTTCTGATCCACAATATTTATGATACCACAGAGATATTCTTAAAGTGCATCTTTGCAGTAGGTTTTTCAGTAGCGGTATTTATCGCGGCTATGCTGGCATTTAACCTGTACCGCATAATGTGGGTGTTCGCCGGATCAAAGGATTATGCGCGGCTTGTTATCGCTTGTGTGATAGCATCGGTGTTATCAGTCGCATTCAACGGCATGTTTTACCGGGCATATTTTTACTTGAAGCTGAGCGTATGCGCTGTGGGGATGGCGTCATTTCTGATAATCGCGCTCAGACTTGCTGTGCGCGGCATACATACGCTGTATTCCGCAAGGATGACCGGCGACAGGAACGGCAAGCGGCTCATGATCGTCGGCGCGGGAACATCGGCGGCGCTTATACTCCGCGATATAGCAAGCAATATCCATCTTAACTACAATGTGGTGTGCTTCATAGATGATGATGTGAATAAACGCAATTCCATAATAAACGGCGTCCGCGTGCTCGGTAACCGATATGATATAGTACGGCTCGCGAAGGAGCTTGAAATCGACGAGATAATGATAGCGATGCCTTCGGCAACGGTAGACGACAGAAAGCAGATAATTGAAATTTGTAACGAAACGGACTGCACGATAAAGACATTGCCGAGCATGGATCAGATGCTCCATGACGGCACGGATGTCATTAGCCAGATAAGAAAGGTCAATATAGAGGACCTCTTAGCTCGTGATCCGATACACTTAGATAACACCGAGATAAGCGGATACATAAGGAACAAGCGCGTGCTTGTAACGGGCGGAGGCGGCTCGATAGGCTCGGAGCTGTGCCGCCAGATAATGAAGTTCAACCCTAAGATACTTGTGGTGTTGGATATATACGAGAACAACGCCTATGATCTCCAGATGGAGCTGAACAGCAAATATCCGCTCAACAAGCCGGAGGTGGTTATCGCATCCGTCCGCGATATGGACAGGTTGGAGGATATATTCAAGAAGTACGAGCCGCATATCGTGTTCCACGCGGCGGCGCATAAGCATGTTCCGCTTATGGAGGACAGCCCCGGCGAGGCGATAAAGAACAATGTGTTCGGCACGCTGAACCTTGTCCGCTGCGCAAGCAAGTACGACACAAAGAAGTTTGTTATGATCTCGACCGACAAGGCGGTCAACCCCACAAACGTGATGGGCGCGACAAAGAGAATATGCGAGATGATCGTCCAGACGGCACAGCACAACAGCACGACGGAGTTCGTCTGCGTGCGCTTCGGCAATGTTCTCGGCTCAAACGGCAGCGTTATACCGCTGTTCAAGAAGCAGATCGAGGAGGGCGGCCCCGTAACGGTAACGGATAAGAGGATAACGCGATTCTTTATGACGATACCCGAGGCGGCGCAGCTGGTGCTGCAGGCGGCAAGCTATGCAAAGGGCGGCGAGATCTTCGTCCTTGATATGGGCAAGCCGGTAAGGATATATGACTTAGCTAAAAACCTCATAAGGCTTTCAGGTCTGAGAGTCGGTGAGGATATAGATATCGTTGAGGTCGGCTTGCGCCCCGGCGAAAAGCTCTATGAGGAACTCTTGATGGACGAGGAGGGCCTAACGAATACGAGCCATCACAAGATATTCATCGGCAAGCCGATAGATATAGATGAAGAGCGGCTGGGTAAGATGCTCGATAAGCTCCATGATGCCGCCGAGAGCGACGACAACGAGCTTATCAAGGACACGGTCGCAGAGGTCGTGCCGACATATGTGAGGAGCGGCAAGAGAAGCGAAAAACCTAAATACGCAGTAGGAGCAGGTGTATAAGATGAACGCAGTAAAAAGATCGATACCGTTTTCACCTCCTGATATGACGCAGGATGAGATAAACGAGGTAGTAGATGCGATAAAGTCAGGCTGGATAACAACGGGGCCGAAAACTAAGCAGTTTGAACGGGAGATAGCCGCATACTGCGGAACGGAAAAGGCGGTATGCCTCAATTCCGCAACGGCGTGTCTTGAAATGACGCTGAGGCTTTTAGGGATAGGCGAGGGCGACGAAGTAATAACCTCCGCTTATACATACACGGCATCATGCAGCCCGATCATTCATGTAGGGGCAACACCGGTACTTATAGATACCGCGCCTGATTCCACAGAAATGGACTATGATGCGCTCGAAAAAGCCATTACAGACAGAACAAAGGCGATAATACCCGTTGATATAGCGGGTATTATGTGCGACTATAACAAAATATTCGGTATTGTCGATGGAAAGAAGGCAATATTTAAGCCGGCAAATGATATACAAAGCAAGCTCGGCAGAATAGCGGTCGTTGCAGACGGAGCGCATAGCTTCGGCGCGATGCGGCATGGCAAGCACAGCGGCAGCGTTGCGGACTTCACAACTTTTTCGTTCCATGCTGTGAAAAACCTTACCACAGCAGAGGGCGGAGCTGTATCATGGAACACCATACCGGGTGTCGATAATGAGATGCTGTATAAGCAGTATCAGCTTCTGTCGCTGCATGGACAGTCAAAGGACGCGCTTGCAAAAACACAGCTCGGCGCATGGGAGTATGATATTGCAGGGCTCTGGTACAAGTGCAATATGACAGACCTCAGCGCAGGCATGGGACTTGCGCAGCTGCACAGATATGACGATATACTTAAAAAACGCAGAAGATATATCGAAATGCTTGATGAAGGCCTGAAGGATATGGATGTATCAGTGCTTGACCACTATAGCGATGATCACGCCGGCAGCGGACATCTGTATATATGCCGACTGAACGGCAAGGACAGAAAATACCGTGATGAATTTATAATCAGAATGGCAGAGCGCGGCGTGGCGACAAATGTTCACTATAAGCCGCTGCCGATGCATACGGGATATATAAAACTCGGCTTTGATATCAAGGACTACCCGAATGCAAAGGCATATTTTGAAAACGAAGTGACACTTCCGCTGAACACGAAAATGACAGAGGAAGATGTGCGGTATGTGATAGATATGTTCAAAGAGGTATATGCCGATGCTTAGGCTAAAAGCATGGGATGAGCTTCCGGAGCAAATGCAATGTGACGAGGTGCTGGCGTATTACGATATGCTGAAAAAACGCAAGGCATCTATCGCCCTAAAACGGATATTCGATATTATCGTCAGCGTATGCGTTGCAATAGTGCTGGCAATACCGATGCTTATAATAGCGATCCTTATAAAGCTTGATTCCGAAGGTCCGGTCATGTTCCGGCAGGAGAGAGTGACGACATACGGCAAAAAATTCAGAATATATAAATTCAGAACGATGGTGGTCAATGCCGAAAAGCTCGGCGCGCAGGTGACAACGAAAAATGACAGCCGAATTACCAAAGTAGGACATGTCCTGCGTAAGCTGCGGCTCGATGAAACTCCGCAGGTCTTAAATGTGATCACCGGAGACCTCAGCTTCGTTGGCACCCGCCCTGAGGTACCGCGATATGTTGCGAGATATACGCCTGAGATGATGGCAACGCTTTTGCTGCCTGCGGGGATAACCTCGGTGGCAAGCATTAAATATAAGGATGAGGAGCGGCTACTAAGCGCATCGGAAAATACCGATGATACATATGTAAACGAGGTATTACCCGGAAAAATGAAGTATAACCTTGAATATCTTGTGGAGTTCAATATACTGCGGGATATGAAGGTCATGATAGACACGGTCTTTGCCGTGATAAAGAAAGATGAAGCAATAGAGGAGCAAACGGAGGTCGAAACGGTAAATGTCTGAATTGGTATCGATAATAATGCCGTCATGGAATACAGGAAGGTTTATAGCAGAAACGATAAATTCGGTTATAGCTCAGACCTATTCAAACTGGGAGCTTCTGATAGTAGATGACTGTTCAACGGATGATACAGACAAGATAGTAGCATCCTTTAAAGACAACAGAATAAAATACTTTAAAAATGAGCGGAACAGTGGTGCGGCTTTAACGCGAAACCGGGCGCTCAGAGAGGCAAAGGGCGAATGGATAGCGTTCCTTGATTCAGATGATCTTTGGGCACCGAAAAAATTAGAAAAGCAGATCGCATTCATGAAGGAAAACGGATACAGCTTTTCATATCATGAGTATGTGAAGATAGACGAGGAGTCAAAGCCTCTTAATATATATGTATCAGGACCCGATGTAGTAACAAAAAGAAAAATGTATAACTACGGCTATCCCGGATGTCTGACATTTATGTATAATGCAAAAGCAATGGGATTGATACAGATAAAGGACATAAAGAAGAATAATGACTATGCGATCCTTTTGAAGCTGTGCAAAAAAGCAGACTGTTATCTGCTGAAAGAAAACCTTGCAATGTATCGGATAAGGAAGAGATCAATATCACATGACAAGCTGAGCAAGAAGCTTAAAAGCCACTATGATCTGTTTCATTTCTGTGATGAAAAGCCGGCGCCTGTCGCGCTCTGGTACGCATGTTGGAATATGTTCTATGGTGTGCTGAAGAAGAAAAACTATGAAAAGGAAATAAAGTGATATTATCATAAGCTGGTATATAAAATTTCTTAACGAAAGGAAGATATTTATTTGAGTTCAGAAGGACAAGATACGGCAGTATTGTTATCAACATATGACCCGTATTATGATGTGCTGAAGGTATTTATTGAGTTGTTTCAAAGAAACTGGAGCGATTGCCCTTATGAGGTGATAGTGGCAAATAATACTTTGAAGCTCGATAATACGGGCTTCAGAGTCATAAATTGCGGTGACAAAGTGCTTTCGTGGTGCGAGAGGGTGCTGAGGGCGCTTGAGGAAACCGATTACAAGTATTACATAGTGCTCCTGGAGGATATGTTTATTTCGGAAAAAGTAGATAATGCCGTAATAGAAAGCATTATAAGCTATATGCGGGATAATAACATAGATTTTTATAAGGTCATTCCGTACCCAAAGCCTACCGGACCGTTAGTTGCAGAGCATATCCATAAGATCAACAAGCAGACAAAATACGGTATAAGCATGAACCTGGCAGTTTTTACAAGGGAATACCTCAAGGAGCTTGTAGGAGACGGAAGTCTTTCGGGGTGGGATATAGAAAACGAGTTGAA
>CAMNAT010000172.1 GCA_946531785.1 uncultured Oscillospiraceae bacterium | reverse complement strand
GCGCCGTCCTTGATGACGGTCTCAAACAGCTCGTTCTTCTCCATCGCGTCAAAGCAGAACCCGATCGTGTTCTCCTCCTCGGAAAGGCTTCTTACGACCTCAGCGCCGTGGATATAGTCCACCTTGCCGCCGTTCTCTGCAAGATATTCGTCCAAAAACCTCTGCAGCGTGCCCACCGCAAGATTTGTCGGCGCGTCGGTTATATATACCGCCCTTTCCTCGCCGTTACGCACGATCACTATCTTCTGTCCGCCGTTATCGGTCCCGGACAGCTGCGGATAGTATTCCTTTAATGCCTTCTCCACCGCGTCGGGATCCACGCCGAACACGATGCGGTGTATCGGCTCAAATTCAAGCGCGGGATCGTGGAGGTTCATAAGCTCCGCGAGCGCGAACCGCGCCGGATGCGTCCTTCTCTCCTCCTCCGAAAGAGTCGGCTTCAGCTCCTCCCAGCACGCCTTGGCGGTAGCAAGGGAATGGTTTCCGTCACCTACGGCGATAACCAGCGGTGCCTTGCCCGATACTCCGTACTTTTCATCAAACGCCGCCTGATCCTCCAGCTCCTCGAGCCCTTTCAGGAACTCGCGCTTTGCCGATGTGTCAAGCCCCCAGCCGCGGATATGTCCGCCGCCCTGCATGAGGTCGAAATCGTACGCCTTGACGAACTCGCTCTTTCTTTTTTTCACGCCCTCGATGAGCTTTTTCTCCCTGTCGTCGATGAGCATGATTATATGCGGCAGCTCCAGAGGCGCGTTCCGCCTCACCCTCTGCCGCGGCGGGATGCGCTCTATTATCGTGCCCTCGGTCGCGCGCACCGCCGACTGCGAGCCCTTGGAATAGTCATAGTATTCGAGGTCTATCGCGCCGATCACGCCTGAGCGCGTTCTGCCGTCCTTCTGAGTGCGCTCGACATATATGAGCGTGTTTTTGTGCTCCTTGAGTATCCCGTCACGCAGGTATTTCTCCATAGTTGCGTTTATGCTCCTTATCCGCTCGTCCCCGTCGCCGTCGTTTAAAAACGCCTCGGGGAAAATGAGGTTCAGCGTTGACGGAGCATCGCCGACAATTTCCCTCGCCCTTTCCCAGTATTCAGGCTCTGAGGTGTACTGATCGCACGCGACCACGCTCCACTTTGTCATATCGCAGCCGACAGGCAGCAGGACATCGGCAGTGTTAAATATATTCATTATTCGTTCTCCTTAGTTATATCTTGATTATATCTTCAAATTCGCATCCGGTCGCCCTTTGGAGATCGGATGGGGTGAGCATCAGCGATACGCCGCAGACGCCGCCGCTCACCACTATCTTGTCATATCCTTCTGCTGTCGAATTCACATAGGTCGGGTACTTCTTCTTCATGCCTATCGGCGAGACACCGCCGCGGATATAGCCCGTGAGGGCAAGCAGCTCCTTTACATGGATCATCTCGACCTTTTTATTGCCGGATGCCGCCGCAAGCTTTTTGAGATCGGCCTCCTCGGCGACCGGCACGCACACGACCATGATCCCGGTCTTGTCGCCCCTCGCCACAAGGGTCTTGAACGATATCGCGGGGTCTATGCCGCAAAGAGCGGCTATATGCACCCCGAAATCGCTGCCGACCTCATCGGTCTCGTATTCTATTTCCTCATACGCGATCTTAGCGGCCTTTAAAAGCCGCATCGCGTTTGTTACCACCGGTTTTTTCTTTGCCATTACTTCAGCTCCACCACCGTTACGCCATCGTCGCCCTCGCCGAACGCGCCCGGTCGGAACGACTTTACATATCTGTGCCGCCGGAGCATATCGCGGATATACTTTTTAAGCACTCCCGTGCCCTTGCCGTGGACTATCCGCGCCGGACTGATGCCCGCCAGATAGCAGTCGTCAAGGAACTTTTCGGTATGCGTCCACGCCTCGTCCGGATATTCGCCGCGGACATCCAGCTCTGTTGTCGCGGTCTTTGACTTGGACTCAAACGACCGCTTGGGCACGAACTTTTCCGCCATCGCCTTCTGCCGCGCCGCGTCCTTATCGAGCCGCGCAAGATTGGTGATATCGACATCGAGCTTGATTATGCCCGCCTCGACGCGCACCTTGCCGGACTTGTCCGGCGCCTTTAATACCGTCGCCTCCTGATCGAGGTCGAGTATCCTTACAAGCTCGCCCGGCTTCAGATCCTTGGGCGGCGCTGCCATTGTGCGGCGGGGCGCCTCCTTGCCGAGATTCTTGTCTATCTTGTCCTCGCGCTTTTTAAGCCGTTCGCGCGCCCTGCCGGTGCGGGAGTTCAGATCCTCCTCCGCCTGTATGCCGCGCTGACGCATAGCCTCCAGCTCGCGGATGATATCGTTCGCCTCGTCCTTGGCGTCCATGACGATCAGCTTCGCCTCGCGCCGCGCCTCGTCGAGTATCCGCGCCTTGTTATCCTTCAGCTTTATCCTGTCCGCCTCCACGCCGCGGCGCAGCTCCTTCAGCTCACGCTTCAATCGCTCATTCTCGTCGGCATCGCGCCGCGCCTTCGCCCGCGCATCCTCAAGATCGGTGATTACATCCTCGAACTTTATATCCTCATCCGATAAAATATCGTTCGCGCGGTCTATTACCGCCTTCGGCAGCCCGAGCCGCCTCGAGATCGCGAACGCGTTCGACTTGCCCGGCACGCCGATAAGCAGCTTATATGTCGGCTGCAGGGTGTTGACATCAAATTCACATGACGCGTTCTCCACCCCGTCGGTGGTGAGCGCGAATATCTTCAGCTCGCTGTAATGCGTGGTCGCTAGCGTCTTTGCGCCGAGCGCGCGAAGCTGCTCTAATATCGCTATCGCGAGCGCCGCGCCCTCGGTGGGGTCTGTTCCCGCGCCCAGCTCGTCAAAGAGCGCGAGAGTGTTGTTATCCACATTCTTTAATATCTTTACAATATTGGTCATATGCGACGAGAAGGTCGAGAGGCTCTGCTCTATCGACTGCTCGTCACCTATATCGGCATACACCTTTGTAAACACCGCCGCGTCGCTGTTGTCGCCTGCTGTGATGTGCAGCCCCGACGCCGCCATGACCGAGAGCAGCCCGACTGTTTTGAGCGTTACCGTCTTTCCGCCGGTGTTCGGACCCGTCACAACAAGGGTGTCGGTCTCCTTGCCGAAGCTGATATCATTTGCGACCACCTTCTCCTTATCTATCAGCGGATGCCGCGCGCGCTTGAGGTTTATTATCCCCTTGCCGTTCAGCCGCGGCTCGGTCGCGTTCATGTCAATACTCAGCTTGCCCTTGCAGAAGATGAAGTCAAGCTCGGTGAGCGCCTTATAGTCCACCGTCAGCTCGTTTGCATGATCGGCGATCATCGCCGACAGCTCGGCGAGGATCCGCTCGATCTCGCGCTGCTCCATGCCGCGCAGGTCGCGTATCTCGTTATTGGCGTTCACGACGCTCATCGGCTCTATAAATACCGTCTGCCCGGTCGCTGAGGTGTCATGCACGATGCCGGGCACCTCCGACTTATATTCCGCGCGGACAGGCACGACATATCTGTCTGAGCGCATGGTGACGATGAAATCCTGTAAATACTTCTTATAGTGCGAGCTGTGGATCATGCCGTTTAATGTGTCGCGTATCTTTGCGTTCAGCGTCCGCATACGCCGCCTTATCGTCGAAAGCTCGCCGGATGCGTCGTCTGCCATCTCCTCGGCGGAGACGATACAGCTGTTTATCCTGTCCTCCGCCGCCTTCGCGGTGAGGATAGTATCGCCCAGCCCGCGGAGGACTGCACATTCCTCCGCCGCATCCTGCAGATACCCCTTCATGAGCCGCGCTATCCGCAGCATCCGCGAGATCTCCAGAAGATCGTGCATGTTGAGGCTGCCGCCCTGCTCTGCGCGCTTCACGCACGGGCGCGCATCAAAAACGGAGAGCCGCACCGGCGGATTTCCGAGCTTTAAAAGCGTCGACATCGCCTCGGTGGTCTCCCTCTGCGCCGCGGCCGCTTCCTTAACGGCCGCATACGGCTCCAGCCGCATTATTCTCTTTCTTACCGGCTCGGATTCGGTATATTCCGCCATCCGCTCCAGTATCCTGTCAAACTCCAGGATCTTCAATACTTTTTTCAAGCATTCACACCTCTTTTTTCTATTCTAACATAAAAATAGCAGAAATTCAACTGTTTTATATAAATTTCAGTTTATCGGGGAGATTGGACTTGAGATTTACCGCAGATAAGATAAAAGCCGGTCATGCAAATCAGCATGACCGACTCTTGTATCATATTTATTCCAGTATTATCCCTCCGCCTTGAACAGCTCATATCTCGCCGGGAATATCGTCTCGATGAGCATTACATACTGTCCTGCCGGAACGACCTTTGACGGATCATCCGGAGCGACCGAGTCCTCGGACTTATCTATAAGCGCGAAGCAATCAACATTGAAGTCCATGTTGTCCTTGCTCAGCTCATGATCGCCGAACGCGAACACTACATACTGTGCGCCGCCGGGGGTCGTTATCGGATCCGAGGTCATGTACGCGCGGTTCACAGCGTCCTTTGTGCCGCCGTTGCCGTCGGGCGATGTCACCTTGATGGTCTGATCGGTCACCTCAAGCGTCATGCCCAGCTCCTCAACGAACGACATGTTATGATCCTCAACTATCGCCACGAGCTTCAGCTTCTTGTTCTTGAAGAAGTCAGCCGACTGTACCGGAAGCAGGCTGAATGACTTATAATCATTCTCCGCCTTGTCTATGTACTCGCTCGTCTTTTCGGTGTTTATGCTCAGCTCCGCGGTGCCGTCATCCTTTATCTCGGCGTTTGCCTTCAGCGCGGGATCGGCTGTAGGTATCTCCGCCTTCGGTGTTGAGGCATCCTCTGCTACCTTCGCGTTGCTCTCCACCTCGCCGCGCGCAAGCTTTTCGGCATGCTCCTCGGCAGTGTCCTTATGATTTCCGCAGCCTGCGGCGGAGATCAGCATCATAATAGCTATTGCGGCTGTAATAAATTTTTTCATGATATTTACCTCGGTCTTTCTTTAACTTGCTTATTTTACTATCAGTGATTCTCCCGTCATTTCCTCGGGCTGCTCAATGCCCATCATGTCGAGCATCGTCGGGCAGAGGTCACATAGCTTGCCCTCCTTGAGCTTTACATCGCCCTGTCCGATAACTATCATCGGAACGGGATTGGTGGTATGCGCGGTGAACGGGCCGCCCGTCTCCGGATCGATCAGGCAATCCGCGTTGCCGTGGTCGGCGGTGATTATAGCCTTGCCGCCATGCTCCAATATCTTATCCACCATCTTGCCGACGCAGGTATCCACCGCCTCGACAGCCTTTACAGCCGCGTCGATTATGCCGGTGTGTCCTACCATGTCGCAGTTAGCGTAGTTTAATATGATAACATCATAGTTCTCCTCATCTATCGCCTTGCATACTGCCTC
>CAMNAT010000171.1 GCA_946531785.1 uncultured Oscillospiraceae bacterium | reverse complement strand
CCGTCGGTTCCGGTGTTGCCATCTCCTCCTCGGTCTTTTCTGTTATAACAACATAGTCAATCACCGCCCGGCGTGACTGCGCTGATGCATACACGAACAGCGCTACCTCGCCTTTTGCGGCATTTGACCTGAGCGCTATGTTATTTGCTCCCAGTGTTACGCTGCCGCCCGGATATACCGCATAGTCTGCATCATCTACAGTTACGCCGTTTTCTGTTACTGTAAACAGAGCTCCAAGGTACTTGTGTCCGCCTGCCGCTTCTGCCTCCGGCTCCGTCTTGCCCTCGATCTGAGATACTACACGATTATTTGCTCTTATCGTGCTGTTATTTGCAGTTATATAATCTGCATCTATCGTCGAGCCGTCAAGCGGCATATAACCTATCTTTACCTGCGGCATAGTGTCAGGAACACCATTCAGCGTACCTGCCACCAAGCCCAAGCGCATATCTATGCTCTTTATTTTTGCAAGGTCATAATTACCTATATACCAGATCAGGTTATTTGTTGTTGAATATGCCGCGTCTCTTGTGTTACCGTATTCGTCAACTATTACATTGAATTTTGATGTTGAATTTGACGCGTTATTTATAGGCTGTATCGCACCCTCCGGCAGGGGCTCTGCTGCCGGAACAGGAGTCGGTGCCTCGGTTGGCTCCGGCACAGCTGTAGGTTCTTCTGTAGACTCCGGTGTATTTGTTGCAGGTGCCTCGGTTGGCTCCTCAGGCATATCAGCCTTCAGCGTAGTAACAACATCCGGTGTCCCGACATTTATATATGTTGCGTCAGATTCTGATGTTGTATTTACAATAACTACATCCTTATATCCTACTTCATTCTCTTCATCTGAGACCGAAAGAGAATACTTAATAAGCTTATCACTTCCCGATGTATATGAAGCCTCAGGATCAACCGCATCAAATACAACGCCCTTCTGTGACCAGTCGTAGCCTGTTGCTGCCGATGCCGCATAGTTGACCTCTGCCGCAAGTACACTGTTTTGTACATGGTTGAAATCTGTCATCGTAAGATCTGTCCAACCGGCATAATCATAGCTATATGCCGCAAAGGTCTTATTTGTTCCATTTATTGAAAAGGTTACATCTACCGCTTCCGTATCAGACGAATTAAGCTTTATGCGCATAAGAGCGTACTCGCGCGCACCTGTTTTTATCTCTGCATTTGCTCTTGTTGCTTCAGAACCGTTATTTATATATGTACCGGTAAGAATGTCAATAAGATATCCTGCACTCCAGTATGTATCATTTGTAGCCGCTACTGTCCCGCTCTTTCCATTATTACAGCGTATCTGTCTGAATGCAGCTACCTCTGCATCGGTATCGGCCGCAAGTGTCGGGATCTGCGGCAGCATTGCTATGAACATAGCTGCTGCAGATACGAATGCGATCAGTCTTTTATTGAATTGCATTTCTTTGCCCCCCATCATTAATCCACTTTTTCAAATACGACATCCCTGACATTGATCAGGAACGAGTTCGGTATAAGCTTATCCGAGATCTCAAGGATATTATCGCCCTCCTTGAGGTCAAATGTGCCCAGATCCTCATATACATATGCTGACCATGAGCCCGTCTGCTTGAAGTCATGCTCTGTCTCAGTGTCGTTGACCTTGATCTTTGCAATTCCTCCGCCGGAGCCTTCATTTGCCGCATAGTTTACGGTCAGCTTATACTTTCCGGCGCTCTTTGCCTTGAATGCATAGTGAATGGTCTGATTTGATTTAAAGTTCGATATAGTCCTGGTCTCATCACTGCCCTCAAAATCAAGCATTCCGCCGTAAAGCTCTGCATTATCCGGTAAAAGTCTGATAGCTGAGCTGTTGCCGGTCCCGGTGTTGAATTCTGCAAACAGCTGCGGAGCTTTTTCTCCGGCTGTGTAGCATCTGGGCTTATTATCCTTGTCCAGACCATATCTGTCGTAATTTACTGTTGTGGAGAAGAATTCAACGACATTATCCTTATCCATGTGCTTCTTCAATTCGTCTAAGCTTAATTCAAACACATACTTCTTTGTATCGGTATTAAGCTCCGACTGTGCAAACGGCTGCGTCTTCTGCTCCTGCGGGACGGCATTCTCGATATCGCCCCATGTGGGAAGCAGTGCCTTGATGTTGTCGCAAACCGCATTATAGCCTGCCTTATTATCGCCCGCTACTGCACTGTTGTTTATATTCTGCATATAGCTGCTATCGTTCCAGTCGGTGTTGCTTATTTTATGCTCAAACCAGAACAGTCCAAGAGGCATATCTCCATTGCTATGGTAGTTTATCACAAGCTTTAACGATTTGAGGTCGCCCTCGCGTTTAAGTATATCCGTAAGGTCATATCTCATCAGGAATGCCATACCCTGCGCGCCCTGGAACTCATTTACCATTTTAAGTCCAGATGACGGGTCATCCTCAGTCATGTACTGCGCGTTCTTCCCGTACAGTCTGAACTGCATGCTGTTTGCCGAGGTCGATCTCCTGACCTGTACGGCGGCCGTATAATATGTCTGTGTTTCCGAAGCGAACATATCCGATGCGGCAACCTCCGGGATCACACGCTCTGTTTCATTTATCGCCCGGTTTATAAGTGTCAGGATCTCAGCTCTGGTCACAAACCCCTTAGGAGCATAGCTGCCGTCGTCATATCCGGTAATGATCCCGGATATATAAGACTTCAGAACATATTCCTCATACCTTTTGTCAGCCGAGTCAATATCTGTGATATATTCCCTGAACATATCAAGGTTTGACGGGAAATATTCACCCTTCAGCGACCTTATTATAGCCTTTGCGCATGCCTCTCTGGTCATGTACGCGTCATAATCATAAAAGTCGCCTTTTTCAAATATCCCGTCATCGATCATATCACGAATGAACGGCATTGCCCAATATCCGTAGTTTACTGTATAAAATCTGTTCTTCCACGCACTGTAGATCTTTGAAAACTCAGCAGCGGTCACAGGATCATCCGGATGGAATGTTCCGTCGTCATATCCGTCAAGATAATGCTTATCGGTACACTCAATTATTGTCTTCTCAGCCCAGTGACCGCGGCAATCCGGGAACTTGGATCCGAAAAATCCCAGTCCGCCTGATGCACCTACATCACCGCTAAACTGCGGCGGCAAGGTATCCGTATTCTCCTCGGGATCTCCTGCATCAGTTTTGTCATCTTCCACTATCTCTGAGGGCTGCTCAGTCACATCCGGATCCGGTGACGGAGTCGCGTCCACATCATCATAGCCCTCTATTGTCGTTGTTTTTTCACTTTCATTATCTGTTTCCTCAGCTGCATTTGCGTATAAAAGCGAACCGGAGGAAAACAGCATTGCTGCTGAAAGCAATAATGCCAATATTTTTTTATTCATATTACCCCTCCGTTTCCCTGAGATCCAGAATAATAGTTGACAGCGCCGGCATCGTGATCTCATCATGCATTGAGATCATTTTTCCGGATACAAGATCATGTGCCTTATCTACATCGCCGTTGAATTTAATACTGCACGATTTGTTCTCATCCGAGCAGTTCATTATGATCACATACGGACCGTACTTAGCTATATCCACTCTTCTGAGCCCCAACGGTGATATCATGTACCCGTTTCCGTCACCTGACCATTTTTCGTTCATTTCGTGGAATTTCATGACCTGAGATGTGGTAGCCTTTTCGCGGCATCTGTCATTATACCCGCCGCCGTTATACTCAGACCTCCAGTTTGTTGTCATTCTGAGTATCTCGCCGTTATGATATAGAGCAAAGGACTCGGCTATCTCATCTGAGAAAACATATTCCTTTTGCCTGCCGTTTTCATCCTTATTCCAAGGCTCGTTAGGAAGATATACTCCTGAGCCAAGGTCAAACTTCGTTATATATACACCATTATTGAGCAGCCTGTAATATATCTCATAAGCTGCCTGCGCTCTTGACATGAGCTCGTTATACTGAAGCTCATAGTCATTTCCGAATGCATTTTTAAGCCAGCGCTTAAAGGTCGCTTCGTCGATCTTTTCTTCCGGGGCGAAGTTGGATTCATTCACACCCTCTATTATCCCCTTCCACGCAAGCGTCACTATCGCTGCTTCCTGCGGAATATCCTTGATATCTGCAAATGTTTTATACCCCTCAGAAGCCTTCTTTACCGCATCGCCCATGCAATCCATATTCCTTATCATATAGTAGAGCAGACGGCGATCCTTAACCAGCGAGCTGAGATAAACCTCTCCGTATTCAATGAACAGCTCCATCGAGCGCACCGCATCCTTTGAGCCGAGACCGGCTGCGGAGAAATTATTCCATGCTGCGTACTCTATATGACCCGGGCCCTTATAGTTGCGGGTATTTATCGCATATTCACGACGTATTCCTATATAGTTTTCATGGTTCTGTATAGTCTCCTCAAAATACGACATGGCATTCATTGCGTTTATCGCCTTCTGCTTGACCTTATCATCACCTGTTATATAGGCAAGGTCAGCTACAATCGAAGCACCGTGAGGTCCGTAGTTTCCGTCATATGCACCGTTTAAGTGTCCATGTGTTTCAAGAGAAAGTCCCTTTGGGGATATCTGGATGCTGTCATGCGGAGCAAGAACAATTCCCGTTCCGGAATACATCCAGTATCTGAAATAATCCTGATCCATCATCTTTGACGGGTCGAGCTTTTTGAGTGCTGCCTGGAATGATGCCGCCGAGGTCACACAGAAAAGATCCTGGTTAACAGATGTTCTTCTCTGCATAACATTTACACAGAAATCCGTACCCTTCTGATACATGGTCGCATAAGCGTTCCTGCGCGGTATCATGGGAGTATCAGGGTCCATGTCGTCATCCATAAGCTCGTCGAGGTATCCTCCCTGAGAGATCGGCTCCCACAGCTCTATCAGGACCTCGCCGATAGCTCTTTCGCCCGCCTCCATCTGCAGATCGCCGGGCATCCTGTCGGGACCGCCTATCCATGTTTTATATGTCGCATTCTGCCATGCACCGTCAGAGCCCTGAGCTCTTACATAGTAGTCAAGCCATGCAACGGCGCGGTCAACGATCTCCTTGTCATGATAATGATTTGACCACTCGCGGTTATACGCCATCGCAGCCGCTCTGAAGCCCTTTATATTTTCGCCGTTTGAGCCGATGCATTTAGCGTTATGCGTATTCTTCCAGTTCTCCCAGGTGCCGTGATTCATGGAGTTTGTCCCTTCAAGCACCGCTCCGGTCGCGCCCGCAGGCGATCTGCCCGCCGCTACCGCTTCCTCCCACTGAGGTCCGTAGTTCTGGCTCTTTAGGATATCCTCTATGCCGGCATTCATCTCGTTGACGATATAATCATACGGTGACAGGCCGTTCGGCGATACCTTTATCGTTCCGAGATCATACCGCTTTGTGTCTCCGTCCTTATCGTCT
>CAMNAT010000170.1 GCA_946531785.1 uncultured Oscillospiraceae bacterium | reverse complement strand
CCGCATTATATACCACAGCAATAATTTTCAATTGACCTGAACCAAACTCTTCAAAGCTAAATTCAGTTTCTTCATCATTTGATGTCGCTGCATATTCGCCGTTGACATAGAATTCAACTCTGTCAAGTCCTTTTTCTGCTGCCGCTTTGAAATTGACTGTTCTCGACTCGTCATCTGAGTATTCTCCGCTTTCTTCACCGTCGTTGAATGCTCCGGAAATTGCAATTCTCTTGGCAACCTCAAATGTTATACCGATCCTTTCACTTGCATTGCCGACTGTATCGACCAATTCCGCTTCAACCAAATGCTCACCCGGAGTTCCAATGTAGTTGTACTCGCATTTACTACCGTAATATTCTGCGGCAAGCTCACCGTCCACGTAAATATTTATTTTTTTTGGACAAACACTCTCACCGACAAACCTTACTGAATAGCTTTCACCCTCTTCAAGGTTTATTATCGGCGAGTATGTATCGCCTAAGCTTATCACCGGCGGCTCATATTGGTCGGTAACATCGGTGTATACTACATATCGGAAATTATCGTAGTATTTTTCTGATGCAACTCCCGGAGCACCGATATTGTAAAGTCTGAATTCGCGTATACTTCTGAATGAAAGTCCGCGTCCATAATTCACATCAGTAAGCTCATTCACTGCCTCGCCGTCAAAAAACACCTGATATTTATTATCTGCTCTGAGAACAATTTTTATATTATGCCAGCTGTTTTTAATTTCGTCTATATCAAAAGTCTTTATTGTAGTGCCGAAGAAGGTCAGTGTGCCGTTTGTATTGAGATACATTAAATCCTGCTTGTTGACTTCGCTCAATTTTTCACTTGCATCAGCACACCAATAGCGGCCTACCGACAAACGCATATTTGAATTCAAGTCTGTACAGAAATCAAATGAAAACTCAACATATCCTGTAGCTCCCGTGCTTGTTGACCCGGCATCCGGGAAAGCCGGGTTCATTCCCGCCGTTCTTATATCAAGATAGTTGTTGCTTACCGCCCCTGTCAAAGTTGACGGAGTTGAAACCTTGAGTGCTTTATCCTCCCTGTCCGGAGCCGCTGACACTCCGTAAAGGAATTCTTCCGTTCCGCCTCCTCTGGTGATATAAACCGATCTTGAATACCCTTCCGGCAGCCACGATGACATCACCGCATCGTCTGATGTATATATTTCCTTTGATATACCGTCATTGAAATCAATCGAATATACATCTTGTCCACCGTATATGATATCCTGATCAAGTAATCCTTCTTCCTCAGCCTGCACACACAGCGCAGGCACAGAGGCAAATGAGATTGCAAGGAGAATGGATAATATTCTTCTTTTCATATATAGATTCTCCTTTATTTTCTTCCAAGAACACGAAGTTCAAGAATATTTGTATTGACATTCACTGAGTTTCCGTTTCCGGTAACTCTTAAGTATCTTGCCTTTTCAGGCGTGATATCATAGATATGATAACCCTCCGCTTCAAGCGGCGAGCTGCCTGCCGCTACGGTTTTATAGTTCACACCGTCCGTTGAGATTTCTATAATATAATTATAGCTTCTCTTTAGTGACTGCCAGAAGCCCATAGCCACTGCAGTTATTTCTTTTTCTTCACCCAAATCAACTGTTACATACTCACCCTCATTAAGACTGGTCCAGCGTGTGAGGAAGTTTCCGTCAAACATACTCTGTGCAGGATTTTCGTCCTGAAGCTGCTGTGAAACCTCATAGCTTGCAATCTCATGCACCGTATGTGTTTTCCAAAGCTCAATGTCTGAATCGGAATAACTAACCGAATACAACGAATAATCTCCCGTAGTATTATCCATCACCTTAATAACTGTCTTTTCATCAGCATTCTTTGCTGAGTTAAGGATCTCATAGCTTGCTCCCGGCGGGGTTTCTACTGTTATCTCCGGCATTATATCCGGATTCTTTACCACAATTTCATCGCCTATATCAACGAGTTCGCCGTCAGCATAAATTTTTGCTTCTACTACCTCTGAGCTTGCCGTAGTAAGACTTTCTGTTTCCGACAATTCCCATGACGATATCGGTGAAGTATTTATTGCCGTTTTATCTGCCGCCTCTCCGTACGGAGTAAGCTTGACTGTTATATTGAAATCCTTATCATCTGCCACCTTGATCGCAAGCTTTGTATATTCCGAATTGGTTGCCTGCGCGCCTGCACCAACCGGTAATTCCACAAGCGACTTACACGGCAAAGATACAAACTCATAGTTCTTTGCATCACATTCAACCTTTACATGAAGAACCTTACCGTCCTGATACAGCATAGCTTCATTGCCCCACAGAGCAACCTCTGCCTTTGTGTTCATTGTCCATAAGACATCTGTTTCTGTGTTTAATGAGATCTCATCTCTTATAGTCAGAGATCTGTAGTTATCTCCGATGTAGAAGCCACGCTCATACTTGTCAGTCTCAGCAAAAACGCTGCTCATATCGTAAACAACATAAGCACTTTGGTCGTTTGATGCCGATCTTGTCATCGGCGCAAATGAATCTCTTAACATTGAATCCGCATCAGCATTAACATTCATTGTTACTGTGTTATGTGCTTCACTTCTCTTTCGGTATATCTGATAATCAGAAAGTCCTGTGTTATAATTGTCCTTGCCAAGGTCATGCGCCCATCTTACACCGTTGATATCAAACACAAACGCGCCTGTATCATAGTGCGAATGGTACCCCCACGCAGCTCCGCCGCAAGCTGAGAAAAACATTCCGTCCTTATCTGTAAAGCTCTCGCGTATGCCACATGACTCAACGCCTCTTGTTGTAACAAACTTCGGTAATCCTCCAAACTCATTTGTTGTAATATCCGGATCATAGAACAGTACGTCATATATTCCCGGCTTTATTCCATTTTCAATTATATCGTATTTTCTTAATGAGCCAATTGCTCTGTTGTTATAGTAGCGACTGAAAAATGAATATTCATCAAAGGTATATTGACCTGTGACGGCATCACCAAAGTTATTTGTACCTTCAATTCCTGTAATACTCATTATCCAGTCCGATGCCTCAGAAACTCCTTGATATTCAAGGATATTGAAATCATCCCCAAAGCAATTGAGTGCTGTTCCGGCGTACACTGTCAAATATCTGGTCGTATGCTGCCAGTAATCCGGTCCTTCAACCCATGCTCCGTCAGGCGCAAAGCCCTTTACTGCATATTCAACGCCTCTTATACATTTTTCAGCAACATCACTTAAATATTCAGGATCACATTCCATAAATGCACATGTTGCTTCAAAAAGTCCTCCTATAACCCATATATTATAGTTATTTGTTGCTTTCATTGAATACCATGCAACATTTGCTTCACAATATGCACTGAACTGTCCGTAAAATGCACTTGCTATCGGCTTGATACAGTGTGTGAGCACGATATTTTCAATGAATGCTCTCTGCTCCTCTGTGTAGCCGTGATACATCCAGTCATAACCAAGTGCTACCGCCTCATTCATACAGCCTGTATCAATGATATGACTCGGATTTATATCAGGGAAAGTACCGATCATTTCAAATTCCTTAAATGCACGGTCTACATATTTCTGATCGCCTGTCATCTGATATGCAAATCCAAGCGCCGTAAATCTGTCCTGATATTTAGCATGAACAACCGACTGCATTCTGTATTCATCCTGATATTCATAATCTATGAACGGAGTATTGGGGTCTGCATAAACATCTGCTTCCTTAATAATTTCATCTGCCCATGCTTTAAAGGTGGCATCTGTTTTGTACATTTCTCTGTACTTATCAAACTGCTTTTTATCCGCATATATTCTCGGATGTGCTGTAAGATTATCCGTTCTTTCATTCATTTTCTCCAACAGCTCCGAAGCTGACGGTCTTTCAAAAAATACATAATCATCAAGTGCTTCAGGAATTGTTGCATGCTCAAAGGCCTGGTTTTTATATGGCTTAAGCACAAACCACTGATACTTATCTTCAATATCCATTTTTATCTCTTTTTCGGATATGAGTATAAGTCCGTTTTTATTTGTCTTTGCAAAATACCCGTTCTCTGACGCATATTTCTTTACAGGAATCATTTCATCGTTATTGCTGAAAGTCCAGCCGAGCTTATCTGACAGAACCTGAGCCTTAACATAAATTTCATCGTTTGCTTCATCATAGCTCATCTCATCGGCAATATCATACTTTTGATTATTTACCATAAGAATCTTCGCATATGCATGAACTGCAATTTTATCCTGCATATATTCCGCAACGGGTGTATCATCATAATAAATACTTGTTTTAGGGTCTTCACCATGTACATACGGTTTTTCATATGCTGTGAATTTACAGTTTTCCATTTTTAAATCCGCTTTAAAATCACCCGTAACCAATGACAGTCTTGCAAGTGATAAGAAGTTTATATTCTTAGTGCTGTCTGTGCATATCATAGGCGAATCCTTTGCACGCTCCACACCGTTAATATAAACGCTTACCGTCTGATCTACAAGGTTGATTGCAAGCTTATAATTAAACCACTCTCCCGGTCTGACTACATTTTCAATAGTAGTTCCGTCCGATAGAACCAAATCCGAACCACTGATGATAACAGCCGGACAGTCAATATTTCCTGTACCTGTCTGAGAATCTCTCAGCATAAGAAAGTTTGCCTTCGGAACTCCGCCTTCTGTCATGAAGTCTCCCTCGAATACAAAATATTTATATGCCTGATCTGCGTTTCCAAGTCTGAAATGACGCTCACGCATAACTACGTCGAAATAGCAGTCATTTTTTGTGGTTTTGGTTAATTTCATCCAATTCTCGCGATGCTTATTTTTATAATCAAACCTCGGACACTCAATTGTGTTATCCTTCGGATAGAGATTTACATTCTGGAATCTGTTTTCAGATATATTCATATAATACATATTCCAATATTCATAGCTTCCAACATAGTCATCAATATCTATGTAATCATTGGCTTCTGTATTAAGGCTCCTCAGATTTTCTGCTGCTAAAAGCTTTTCCGACTGATATGCCGTGAGATTATCGACATATACCTTTCCCATACCGTTAGTAACCTTTAGCACCATACCGGCTGCCTTACTGAAATCTCCCACTTCAATATCAGATGCAACACATCTTCTGTTCACATATATATCGCACACATTGAGGTCCCAATCGAACTTGTATGCAATATTGGTATATCTGCCGTTTTGCAATGAGCCTATACGCCTATTGTCCGGTCCGTATATAACATTATTCATAACTGACACCGACATAAATTCCGTACCGTCTGACATATATATTCCGGATGCAAAGGAAAGCTTCCCCTCTGCCGCTTTTATATCAAACGATGCTACAAAGGCGTCTCTTATATCTTTGCCGAAAGCCTTTTTCAAAATCGGTATGCTTCCTTCTATAAGCAATGTTTTATTATTCACTCCGTCTGA
>CAMNAT010000169.1 GCA_946531785.1 uncultured Oscillospiraceae bacterium | reverse complement strand
GTATATGTCTTTTTTTTGTGAATTAATTAAGAATAAATGGATTTTTCAAAAAAGTACTTGCATTTTATCCGGTTTTCTGATAAAATGATAAAGTGTGTATATTTATATACTTGATTAAAAAGAAAAATAAGTCAAACCCCGGACAGAGGGTGGAAAGGATCAAATATTATGGCAACAGTAACAGCAGGAGATTTCAGAAACGGAAAGACCTTTGAGATGGACGGCGGCGTATGGCAGGTAGTAGAGTTCCAGCACGTTAAGCCGGGCAAGGGCGCTGCGTTTGTAAGGACAAAGATGAAGAATGTCATCACAGGCAGCGTTATCGAAAAGTCATTCAGACCGACAGAGAAGTTTGAGGAAGCATTTGTTGAGAGAAAGGACATGCAGTATTCGTATAATGACGGCGACCTCTACTACTTTATGGATCAGGAGACCTTCGACATGATCCCGATCGCTATGAACGAGATCGCGGACAGAATGAAGTTCGTAAAGGAAAATGACATATGCAAGATACTTTCATACAAGGGCAAGGTGTTCGATGTTGAGCCGCCTACCTTTGTTGAGCTTGCGATAGCAGAGACAGAACCGGGCTTTGCCGGCAACACCGCTCAGGGCGCTACAAAGCCTGCAACACTTGAGACGGGCGCGATCATCCAGGTACCGCTTTTCGTTGACGGCTCGGATATAATCAGAGTTGACACAAGAACGGGTGAATACATGGAGCGTGTCAATAAATAATGCTCGTATATTTTACGCGGCATGCTGAAAGGATGAGTGTATTATGAGTGATCTTTCAAAAAAAACAGCTTACCTCAAAGGTCTTGCCGAGGGCATGAAGCTTGCTGAGAAGTCTGACGAGGGAAGCATCATATCGAAGCTTATCGAAGTCATTGAGGAAATGGCAGCGGAGATAGATGATACTTCCGCGTTCTGTGACGGTGCAGCCGCAGAGCTTGATGCTTTGGAGGAAAGTGTCAAGGATATGAGCCTTTGCATTGACGAGCTCTATGATATGAACGGCGGGTCAGGTGCCGTACAGGCTCAGGATATTGACGATGATGATATCCTCGACTCATACGCCGATGATGACGGCTTGTTTGAGATACATTGTCCTGAATGCGGCGAGGATGTGATCGTTGATTTTGATATGCTTGACGAACAGAATAATATTATTTGCCCCAACTGTCAGCATGATATCGAGCTTGAGTTCGATGTCGATGATGAGGAAAACAACTGATCGGGGACAGCTTTTTGTAAAAACAACAATCTATAGAATGAAAGGATGTCTTTTGATTGCAGACAGAAGAAAACAATAAAAACTTAACCAGCGGCGCGGCAGCAGTAGTCGAGCAGAGCTCAGGCAGCAAGGTAACTGAGCTGAGCGTGGTAGATATCATCAACATGATGCTTACATTCTGGTGGTTCATAGTGATCATGGCGGTGCTCGTGGGCGGCGCTACATATGCGTATTTCAAGCTCACCGCTGTACCGACTTATAAATCATCGTCGCAGGTGCTTATAACGACCGAGGCACAGCAGACCTCGACCGATGTCAACACCAATTCAATGACAGGTGCGCAGAACCTGCTGCCGACATATATAAATGTGCTGAAGAGTAAGAACTTTCTTACCATCGTAAGTGATGACCTTGACAATAATTATACCGTTGAGGAGATCACCGATATGATGGAGCTTACTGATGTTAAGGATACAAACATCATAAAGCTTGAGGTAAAGAACCCCGATGCGCATGTATCATACCTTGTGGCATCAAGTATCGTAAACAATGCTCCCGGCGAGATCGCAAGAGTGTTCGGCGGCGGAAGCACAAAGATCACGGAGTTCCCGGAGGAAGCGACCAAGTCGGAGCCCTTGAATACGGCAAGAAATGCGGTTATCGGTCTTGTAGCCGGTGCGGCGCTCGCTATGGTGATCATATTCCTTGTTAACATGTTCGATACCAGAGTCAAGAGCAAGGATGAGCTTGTTGAAAAGTACGGCTTCCCGATACTCGGAGAGATACCGAACCTCAATCCTAACGGGTAATGCACAGGAAATCAGAATATAGGGGTGTAAATATATAAAATGGCTGAGGAAAAAAAGAAAAAAGACGGATTTTTCAAAAAGAAAGCGACCGCATCCGAGGAAAGACAGCAGCGGCTGAAGCAGAGCCAGCAGGCGATCCTGAACAAGCGGACACCGTTTGTCGTTCAGGAAGCTTACAGAACTGCCAGAACGAACATAATTTTCTCACTGACCGGAACAGCGGACAAGTGCAAGGTGATAAGTGTCACCAGCGCGAATGCCGGTGAGGGTAAGACCACATCTATACTGAATCTTGCTATCACATTTGCGCAGACGGGCTCGAGGGTGCTGCTCATCGACGGCGACCTTCGTAAGCCGAGGATACATCAGTATCTCGGCGTGGTAAAGACTGACGGATTGACGACTATCCTTTCAAAGCAGAAGGATTTTGAGGATGTTGTATATCACAATCTCCGTCCGGGTCTTGACTGTCTCACATCCGGCTCGATCCCGCCGAACCCGGCGGAGCTTCTGGGCTCAGAGGCTATGCGGGATCTTCTGAAGGATCTTGAGGAGACCTATGACTATATACTGATAGATACTCCGCCGGTTACCGTCGTTACTGATGCGGCAGCGCTTTCAAGATGGGTAACCGGAATCGTCATGGTAGTCCGCGAGGGCTATACGAACCATGAGAGTATCGAGCAGGCTATCAAGCTTCTGAATATCGCAGAAGCGCATCTGCTCGGGTTCTTTGTAAACGATATAGATACGATGAACATCAACTACGGCTCATACAGAGGCCGATACGGTTATGGCCGCTATGGCCGCTACGGCGGATACGGATCGAGAAAGAAGAGCAAGGGCTATGGCTACGGCTATGGCTATGGCTACGGCTATGGCTATGGTTACGGCTACGGTTATGGCTACTATTACGGCGACCGCAGGAGTAAGAGCAAGAGCAAGAGTGATAAAAATAGCGGTGGGAAAACCGCGGAAGCGTCTTCCGGAGCTGCTTCGAATAATGCGCCGGAGGGTGATTCAAAATGAACAGATGGCTGAAATTGTGTGCAGTTCTCGGTGTCATGCTCCTATTGATCTCCGGCTGCGGCAACAGCAAGGGTGCGCTGAAGGGTGAGCTTAGGGATATATCTCTCACAAAAGAGCTTCCGGCTGTAATGCTCACTGACTGTCATCGTCTCCGCGAGGTGGATGAGGCTGTCTATGAGCAGCAGATCGCAGCATGTGAGATGTACAGTGAGGCATACAGTCTCACAAAGACATCGGATTACAAAAAAAAATATAAGGATGTCAATAAAAAGAATGTGGCTCAGTACTGCCAGAACAGGCGTCAGGAGCTTAATCTCGACATAGCGACACAGCTCAATGACAATGTCTATGAGATGATAAAGACAGTTGAGGATTGCAGTAATATATCCGCGTATCTGAAGAGAGTGAATTATGATGCTGTTAATTTCTATGACTATTACACAGATTACATAAATGCTCCATCACGAGACAGCGAGGCAGCGTGCAGGATGCTCATGTCGTTCTATGAAAAGAACAATATACTTGCATTCAGATTTATGGGTGAGAACAAGGCTGATATCATAGAGAAAGCTGTTGATCAGATCCTTACGAATTCGCATCAGACGGAGGATCTTAATAAGTATATTGCTATAAATAACGAGCTTGTAAGAGCTTTGAATACGGTATATGGCGGAGTGCCGTCGGAATATGCGGATGTAATAAGCAAGGCTAATATCAGACTGGTACGAAAGCTGCTTGAAGAGGACAATGACCTTTCCAGCGAAGATATCGAAAAGCTGATGCGTCAGCTTGGCGAGCCGACACCGGAGCCGACTGAGGCACCGACGCCGGAACCGACCAAGGAGCCGGACAGAGAGCAGGACACAGCGCCTGATCGTGAGCAGGAGGAAAGGACCGCAAGACCGGCAACACCTGCACCGGAGCCTCGTACAACGAATCCGCCGGCGGCTGTCTTGCAGCCGAGAGTGACCGCGCGTCCGCAGACTGTTGTACAGCCTACGCCGCGCCCAACGCCGCGTCCGACACCGGCACCAACTCCGGAGATATATATATTTGAATAATCAGAGGTAGTAGTAATGAAGAAGATCAGAGTCATATCCTGTATTGCAACTGTTGGCATAATGGCTTTGATCTTCTGTTTTTCTTCACAGAACAGTGATGACTCATCTGATGTATCAAGAGGGTTCCTGATGTTTATCATCAACCTGATCCCGGGAATGGCAGGTCTTGATGCCGGAGCAAAGCTTGAGCTTGTATATTCAATGCATGGCACGATAAGAAAGATAGCGCACTTTTCGATCTATACCGCCTTGGGCATATCAAGCGCGGCGGCTGTGTGGAGCATATGGGGGATGCCTGTAAAAAGGTCGATCCTGATCTCGGTACCGTTTTGCGCGATGTATTCATTGACCGACGAGTTCCATCAGAGCTTTGTAAGCGGAAGATCGGGTGAGCTGAGGGATATGATGATAGATACCTCGGGCGCGCTTTTCGGAGGAGTGCTGCTGATATTATTCGTAAGCATGTTCGTTCGGATGAAACATAAAAAAGAGGTGAACAAATGATAATTGATTTTCACTCACACATATTGCCGGAATTTGATGATGGTGCGGAGAATTCAAAGATAGCGCTTGCCATGCTGAAAAAGAGCCGTGCTCAGGGAGTGGACACGGTCGTTTCCACATCGCACTGCTATCCCTATACATCGCACGATGTGGATAAATTCCTTGAGGACAGGGCAGCGGCATACAGGCGCCTGATGAAGGCTGCTGAGGGCGAGGATATCCCCGATATCATACCCGCATGCGAGCTGCATCTTACATGTGATCTTACCGGGATCGGCGGAATAGAGGATCTGTGTGTCGGAAAAACGAACTATATCCTCATTGAAATGCCTGTACGGAAGTGGACGGATGACATCATAGACTATGTTTATAAGCTGTCCATAAGCGGGCTAAAGCCGATAATAGTCCATGATGAGCGAAATATCGGGCAGCCGAAGGAAATGCTCGAAGCTTTGCATTCGCTTGATATTCTTATCCAGATCAATTCCGGAAGCTTCGGGATGCCGGTATATAAAAAGTTCATCGACAGGATGATGAAGGAAAAGCTTGTGCATCTTGTCGGGACCGATATGCATAATCTTTCGAGCCGTCCGCCGGATATGGACAAGGGCAGGAAAAACATAATCAAGCGCTACGGCACCGACTGCTGGGAGTATCTCATGGGGAATGCCGAGCAGATACTTAACGGCGGCGGGATCCATTACCATGACATGCGTGGATTCAGAAAAAAAACACTTTTCGGAAGACATGGATAGAGTAAATTTGTTGAAATAAAATTGCAAAAAATAAGTAATATAGCTTGACAAATGAGCTTGAATTTTGTA
>CAMNAT010000168.1 GCA_946531785.1 uncultured Oscillospiraceae bacterium | reverse complement strand
TCGCCGTATATCATCGACCATAAGAGATATACCGCCATGCCCGGAAGCACACATGGCAGATACAGCGATATCTTGAAGAACTGCTTGCCCCGCAGCATTTCGTTCAGCATCACCGCCGCAACAAACGGTATCGGCAGTCCTATGACAAGTGACCATACGACATAAAGAACGGTGTTCCCGAGCGTTTTCAGAAAGTTAGTGTCGGTGACTACCTGTATATAGTTATCCAATCCCACGAACTTCACGGGAGTAAAGCCCTTGAGATCAAAGAACGAATATGTGATGCCTATTATTATCGGTCTCCATACGAAGATGACAAATGCTATGACCGTAGGCAGGATGAGCAGCCATCCGGCTATGTTTTTGCTGAATATGCTTTTAAAGCTTTTCTTTTTCTTCATCTCCGGTGAATGCCCCTTTCGTCTGTGTCATCAAAGATTGTCAAGATGGTTTGTCTGGAAGTCCTTTTCAGCCGCAGCCGCGATCGCGTCTATATCAGCAGCTTTGTTTGTGAGTATCTCCTGTATAACGCCGTCAAGCACTGCATAGAGCTGCTGACACGCCACCGGCTCCTCGGCTTTGAGCGTTACATCCTCAAAGCTGTAGTAATCGGCATAGTCTGCTATATCAACATTTGCATAGGATGCGCGCAGCTCGTCAAGCTTTTCCTCTCCGGTACGGTTTACAAATGACGGGAACGCCTGCTTCGGAAGCACGATCATGCCCTTCTCTATGTTCTTCTTGAAGTTTTCCTCTTCCTTTTGGAGCTGAGCATCGGTTATTTCCATTGCAAAGCCGCCCTGTTCTATAAACCACGCCATAGCAGCGTTTATGTCCTGATCTCCCGCCTTTGCATCAAAGAATTCTACCGCGCCGCCGGTCTGAGCGAATCTTCCGGCAGGTCCTGCGGGGAGTCTTGTACAAGCTATATCCGCCTTATCCATATCATACTGCGTTACAAGGCTCTGTTCAACAGGGCCGGCTATAGTCATTGCCGCCTGATATGTGCCGAGCTGCTGCATACGCTTACCGTGATCCAAGAAGCTGTCATCAGGCAATGCGTCATACTTCCACTTCATATCATAAAGCCATCTGAGCGCCGCCTTGAACTCGTCCGAATTGAAAGTTGCTTTCCACTTGCCGTTCTCATCCTGCTTCATGAACTCAGTGCCGTAGCTCCATGCAATGTTTATGAAGTTCCAGCCGCCCTGATTATTCATAGTCGGCATAACGAATCCGGCTTTGCCTGTCTTTTGCTTAATTGTTCCGGCAAACTCCGCAAGCTCGTCATAGGTCTTCGGGATCTTTACCGTTCCGTCCGCATTCACAAGTCCGGCTTCCTTGAACAGTTTTTTGTTTATCGTCAGTCCCTGCGCGTATGCCGAATGCGGAAGCCCCCATATATGTCCCTTATCATCGGTAACCAGCTTTAAAAGCTCCGGATTTATGACCTTGTCAAGTCCGGCTGCTTTGATGTTGCCAGAAACATCTGCGCAATAGCCCGCCTCCGAGATCATCTTTATCTCGGTAAACGGAGCCGCCCATGTTGTCGGGAGCCTTCCTCCGGCAGCGGTCGTTACAAATGACTTGGTGTCATAAACAAACTCCGCCGTTTCCACCTTCCAGTCCGGATGCGCGCCCTTGAACGCCTCAAGCCGGCTCTCGTAAAGCTCGTACTGTGACTGCTCCTTTGACGGCCAGTTCCCGATCTTGAGCGCTACGCTTCCGCCCGAGCCGCCGCAGCCCACAAGCGCGGATATCGTAAGCGCGGATGCCGCAAGCACTGCTATTATCTTTTTCATATCGACCACTCCTTCCAAATACATGTTATTATTTCAACTTTTGTAATCCGTATACTGTGTCTTAAAAGCCTTGACACATTCCTGTTTCTATGTTATCATAATAACACACAAAACGCATTTATGACAAGATATATTTTGTGACTTGAATGTTGTATATTTGTGACTTTTCTAAATCTTTACTTTTTGTGCACGGATCGGAGTGATGATGATTATGAAATCTAAGAGCCTTGAAGGCTTCAATGAGGATATCTATATCCATCTGGGATCGCTGCGCTCGCAGTTTTTAGCACTTTCGTGCGGAATAACCTATCCCGATCCGCGATATACGATCACGAGAAAAAATGCAAGCCACTTTTCAATCGAGTATGTTTACGAGGGTTCGGGTGTGATAAATCACGGAAATGATAGTTATAAAGCAGATGCAGGTGACTTTTTTATTCTGCACCCCAACACATATCATCATTATTTTTCTGATAAGAAAAATCCGTGGAAAAAGATCTTTCTGACTATAAACGGAGATCCCAAGTTCTTGAATACGCTGCTAAAGCTGTACAAGATAAATGATGTATGCTTTTTAAAGGGGACAAACTCCCCTTTTCAGCTTGAAAATATCTTAGACCTTGTAAAAGAGGATGCTCACGATATAGACCATGAACTGGAATCACTCGTGCTGCGCATGATAATGGATATCTCCGATTTCTATTATTCGCATGACCCCGCCGCACTTGATAAAATAACAGCTGCAAAAAGCTTTATTGAGCGCAGGGTTTCCACAAAGATTTCCGTAAGCGAGGTGGCGGAGTTTGTAAGCCTTGACCGATCTTATCTGTCAAGACAGTTTTCAAAAAAATACGGTCTGTCTCCGGCGGAATACATTATTCTTTCAAAGATCGAATATGCAATGGATCTGCTGCGGACAAGCGATATGTCCGTAAAAATGATAGCGGAGCAGCTTTCGTTCACAGACACACCTCATTTTTCCCAACGCTTCCGTCACCATACGGGTTACACGCCAATCGAATTCCGTAACAAATTCAAATCAGATGCATAAACAAAATTAAGTCAAACACCCTGCAGGCACATGCCCGCAGGGTGTTTGCCGATTACATAGAAGAAATAGCTCATAATATTTATTTAGCACTCATATTTTCACTCTTCAACAAAAAAATAAACTATTGACAAACAAATGAAAGTGTTGTATAATCAGCTCAAAAGCAATCGAAAGAAAGTGTAAGTGTATCACTTGTCCGATCTGATAAAAAGTTGTAAAGGAGAGCTAAACTATGAATGCAGATATTTTATTTCTGAATAACAAGACGATGGAAGAACTCGGAGTTCTTGATATGCAACAGGCTATCTCTGATGTTGAAAAGGCATATGTCCTGAATGCAAATGGCGATGTGATCTCACCCGGAAAATGCGTTCTGCGTTGGGGAAAAACACCCGAGGACGAAAACATATACGGCAGAATAAATGCAATGCCCGGCTATATCGGTGGCGAATATGATATGGCAGGGATCAAATGGATAGGCAGCGGACCAATGAATTACAAAAAAGGATTGCCGCGGGCTAGCGTTACTGTCATTCTCAACGATCCTGACACGAAGCTCCCCGTTTGCATAGCTGACGGCACCGCTGTAAGCACAATGCGCACCGGCGCATCTGGCGGCATCGCAATAAAGCTGCTTGCAAAAAGCAATGCAAGCGTTATGACAATTTGCGGTGCAGGCGCTCAGGCACCTAAGCAGCTTGAAGCGGCACTTATCGCCCGCCCGTCGATCAGGGAGCTGTATATATATGATATCCGCCCCGAAAATGCGCGGAGATTCGAGGAAACAGTTAACCGTACATATCCGGGCATAAAGACAGTCGTAACCGATAACATCGAGGAAGCGACGCGCAGGAGCGATATAATAGACTGCGTTACCCTTGCGGCTGAACCGTTTATAGACGGCAGCTGGCTGAAGCCCGGCAGCCTTGTTATGAATATGGCAGATTTCGAGGTAAGCTACAGCTGCGTTGAAAGAGCCGATAAGATAGTGGTCGACTACTGGGAAAGCGTAAAGCACCGCATGATAAGCACAGTTGCTCTTATGTGGCGTGATGGGCTTATAAAAGACAGTGATATACACGCGGAGCTTGGTCAGATACTATCGGGCATGAAGGCGAAGCGCGAAAATGATGATGAGGTAATCTATTTTAACGCGGTCGGAGCCGGAATACTGGATATCGCGGTAACAACACGCTGCTACCGCAAAGCGATGGCAACCGGAAAAGGAGTAAAGCTCAGCTTCTGGGAATAAGGAGATATAGTATGCATACATCAAAATACGCAGATAAGGAATATATAACACAGCTCCGACGGGAGCTGCATATGTATCCTGAAACAGGATTTGAGCTTACGAAAACCATTGCGCTTGTAAAACGCGAGCTTGATAAGCTCGGTATATGCTATACCGAACGCTACGGCAAAAGCAGCGTTGTGGCAACGCTCGGCGCGGAAGATGCGCCGTTTACCATCGGAATACGAGCGGATATGGACGCACTGCCGATCACGGAAACAAACAACTACGATTTCAAATCCAAAAACGAAGGAAAGATGCACGCGTGCGGTCATGACGCGCACACCGCCATACTGTTGGGCACGGCAAAAGCGCTCAAAGCTATGGAGAACAGCCTGACCTGCCGCGTGAAGCTCCTGTTTCAGCCGAGCGAGGAGGGCATACAAAGCGGTGCAGAGCTTATGGTTCGTGACGGAGTGATGGACGATATCGACATGATCTTAGGTCTTCATGTAGATAATCTCATCCCCACCGGCTCGATTGGTGTCCGCAGCGGAAGCGCTCAGGCATCGAGCCGCACATTCAAGATAGAGTTTACCGGCAAGGCATCACATGCAACGAAGCCTCATCTCGGCTCCGATGCTCTTGCCGCCGCAGTAAAGACATATAATGAGATACAGTATGTGCTTACCCGCGAGATAGACCCGTTAAAGCTTTATACCTGCTCTATAGGAAGACTTGAAGGCGGCACGACTCAGAATGTTATTGCTGATCACGCCTATATACTTGGCACAATAAGAGCGTTTGATGATGAAGTGGACGAATTCATAACGCGCCGGATCGGCGAGATCGCAATAAGCATTTCAGAGCCCACCGGAACAAAAGCAGAGATATCGACCAACCTCAAAGCAAAGGTAGTATATAACAACCCTTACCTTTCTTCCTTGTTGCTGGATACCGCCTCCGCAATAGTCGGCAGTGACCATCTCGCACCGGTGGATGTCAAGCTCGGCGCGGAGGATTTCTCACAATATCTCACAAAAAAGCCCGGCGTTTTTATGCGGCTCGGAACAAAAAACGATAAGAAAGGCTGTAATACCATGGGTCATAACAGCGATTTCCGTATTGATGAGGACGCCTTTACTGTAGGCGCGGATATCTTTGTTCAGTTTGTTCTTGATAACATGACAGGTATAGATCCCGTAAGCATTCATAACAGCGATAAGCGTAAGTCAAAACCGCTTTTGGGATAGGAAAGGATGTGTTGATAGTGGATATGCTGCACGGCACCGACATTCATCTTGAAAACAAACCGAGAAGCAAGCACTTTTTCATATACATATGGATACTGTACGCAACGGTTTGCATGACAAAAAACTGCT
>CAMNAT010000167.1 GCA_946531785.1 uncultured Oscillospiraceae bacterium | reverse complement strand
TCCCGCCGCGATGAATTCAATATCATCGTCCGATGCCGCCGCAAACACGACCTTGATGCCGTTTTCCGCCTGCTCCACCGAGTCGACAACCAGACCATGCTCATCACAAACGATGATCCTTGCTGATAAGTCATATGATCCACCGTTATATGCGAATTTTGCCTTTATCTCGCAATCACCCGGATTAACGCCGGTGATGACTCCTGCATCCGATACAACAGCTATTCTTTCATCACTGCTCTCATAGGTCACAGAATCCACATTGTCGCCTGTGAAATCAAGACCGGTGCTGTCCTCAAACACAACTGTCGTTGTTTTGCCGACCTTTACACTGTGATCACGGGTATACATAGCAAACTCCGCTCCCTCGACCTTCTTTATAAGGTCGATCTTGTCAAGCGTGAATATCGCTCCGGGATCGCTGCGCCCTGCCGCCTTTTCGTCAACAATGACAGTAAGACTGTGCATGCCCGGCTCAAGAGTAACGGTGTCCTTCATCCTGAACCGCTTTACCTGAAGTCTGAAATCAGACACATAGCCTATCTGCTCAACCGAAACTGCATTCGCCGAGCTGATCTGGAACTGGGTATCCTCAACAAGTATCTGTCCGAGAGTAAGGTTGTTGTTATCATCATCACTCTTATCTACAAATATCTCGTATTCGCCCGCAGTCTCCACATTGAACTGATAGTTCACGACTACCGGAACAGCCTTATCCTGAGCGCGGATGTATAAATATGCTCCGCCGCTTGCAGGGTTGAATTTCTTATCAGCACCATATCGCGCAATGTTTTCCTCAGTCGGTTCAAGCATGCCTGTGGCATTTGTGCTGTACAACGAGATCGCGCCGGCTGTTATCGGCTCAAGCACGCCGTCCTTCGTATAGAATGCATTCACAGCAGACTCACCCTCGATGGTTATTGTACGCGCCGGTGCCGTCTGATCCTCACTGTATTCAAGACTCATACGGTCAAGGAACAGCGTATAGCCCGCGCCTGCCTTTGCCGTTGCGACAAATCTGATATTGTTCCTGCCGCTAATAAGCTTCACATGCGCTGTCTGTCTGCTTAGCTGCGAGCCGCTTTTTTCCGGAAGCTCATAGCTTATCTTCTCACCGTTTAGATAGACCTCATACGGTGAATACTCTGCCGAATCGGCATTACTCGTTACGAATTCAAGCTCATAATCGCCCTTCTGTGCAGCTTCAAAGTCAAAGCTGATTTCAGCGCCGTCAGATGCGCCGCTATATCCGCCGACCTTGCCGCCGCTTGCAGCTGCCATGTCATACACGGTCACTCCCGGCACATCCTCGCCCTCGATAGCGATGACATCGGGCTTATCCGCCGGCTTGCTTCTTAGTGACAATCCGATAAAGTCAACAAACAGCATATATCCGTTTGTTCCCTTTGTTGTAGATCTTAATCTTATGGTGTTTTTACCGTTATTTATGTTTACCTTCGGCAAAACCACTCTTGCCCATCCGTTTGTAAGCCGCGCCTCATTCATACGCGCGCCGTCAGATGCATAGCAATCCGTTTCCATAGCGAAATCATACTTCACATCATTTACATATATTTCATATCCGCCGTTTAACGGATTGAACGGATTCTTCGCGCCTATCGCAAGGGTATATGTTCCCGTCTGCGGCGAATCAAAGCTCAGGGTTATCTCTTTTTCTGTATCGTTTACAATCGTTGAGCCTGCCATATCCGCATAGCTCCCCGGCACATGATGTGTTACCTTATAAGAAGAGCTGAATTTCTCGGGTATTCCGCCTGATACAGATTCCACAATGTCCTCCGCCTCAAAATACATCTTCTCTGCGGTGTTTTCAGCTACATAATAGTCTGTGTTATCCGTGCTGATCTTACCCTGCGGTTCAACCGGCACCGGTGTTTGCTCCGGCTGTGTTGTGCTTTCGGGTTTATCGGTCACAGTCGGCTCCGATGTCGGTGCTTCGGTTGCAGACGGATCGGCGGTCGGAGCTTCTGTCGCCTCGCCCTTATAGCTCAATCCGATAAAATCGACAAACAGCATATAACCGTTTGTGCCCTTATTTACAGACTTATACCTGATAGTGTTAGTTCCCTCATTTATGCCTACGCCATCGATAACTACTCTTGCCCACGAGTTGCCCTGTCTTGCGGCATTCATGCGCGCACCGTCGGAGGCAAAGCAATCATTTTCCATCGAGAACTCATACTTTGTATCATTGATATAAAGCTCCCATCCGCCTGTGGACGGATTGAACGGGTTGCTTCCGCCCGTCGCAAAGGTATATATACCTGATTTCGGAGACTCAAAGCTCAATACTATCTCCTTCTCGTTCCCATCAACACCGGTCGAGCCTGCCATATCCCAGACGCTGTCCGGTGCATGATATGTTACCTTATAGGTAGAGCCGTTTGTCTTAGGTATTCCGCCCGATACCGAATCAACTACAGCCTCAGCCTCAAAATACATTTTATCCGCTGTATTTTCCTCTGTATAGTAGTCGGTATTATCCGTGCTCAGCTTGCCCTGCAACGGTGCCGGCGTCGGTGCCGCTGTCGGCTCCGGCGTTGCGGTAGTCTCAGGCGGCTCAGTCGCTGACGGATCAGTGGTAGGCGCCTCTGTAGGATCATCCGTAAGCTCCTTGAGCGATAAGCTTATAAAGTCAACGAAAAGCTTATACTGAGCTGATGTGCCGCTGAAGGTGGTATTGTTCGACTTATATGTGATCGTGTTTGTACCCTTCACGATAAGAACATTATCGATCACCACTCTCGCCCAGCTGTTCCCCGAGCGCGCGGCATCCATAGGCGCACCGTCTGAAGCAAAGCAATCACTCAGAGCAAACGGATACTGCTCACCGTTTATATACAGATTCCAGCCGGCATATGTATTGTTAAACGGATTCTGCGCGCCAGTTGCAAAGGTATAGTAGCCGGTTACATCAGAATCAAAGCTGAGGGTTATTTCAATTTTGTTTTCGCTTACCACCGTATTTCCCGCCATGTCCGCGCTGCTGCCCGCAGCCTGGTGCGTTACGCCATAGGTGGACTGGAAGGTCTTCACAGTGTTTTCAACAGATGTAACTATGTCCTCCGCCTCAAAATACAGCTTATCAGCAGTATTTTCCGCCACATAATAGTCCGTGTTAGCCGAACTGGATTTTGACGCGTATACCGGCATAACCGCAAAGCCTGCCAGCATCGACGCTGCTATAATACCGCTCAGAATTCTTTTTGCTTTCATTGTGCATCACCCTTTGTTAATATAAAATAAGTGAGATTTTGTAAATTACATTGTCACACACCCGCCGCCTTGGCGGCAGGTGTGTATTATTCTATTGCATTAATTAAATGTAAGCATTGTATTCACCTTATCTACTCTGTTCAGATTTTTTTCCCAATCAATAATTGCTTTATTTGTAATGTCTTCATAACGACCATCAACCAGATAAGCTGAACCGGTCAGGATCTCATCCGAATCAAAACGGTGAATTCTCAATTCAGGGATCTTATATCCTTTCATTATAATCATCCTCCGCTATTATCAATTAAAATACAACCTTCAGATCGCTGCTGTTCCAGTCTATTGTTTTAGCATCATAACCGTTGCTCTGATTCCATTCATCCACAAGGTTTGCGCTTCCGGTCATAATGTTTTCTCTTTCAAAGCTCTTGATATCTATTTCCGGAGTTAAATATTTTTTCATAGTCCTGTCCTCCGTTCTATCACTCTATTTCAGTCGTAAATGTGACCTCAGTATTTGTAAGCCTTGCAGTCACATCTCTGCCCGGCGCATTATCAAGAATGATCGCGAGGATCACATCACCGCTGATACCACTGAGCGAAGGGATATTTGCGATCTCATTGCCCTTCGTCACATTGCCGACCGTAAACAATATATACTTGTAATCCTGCGGATTGAAGCCGTTATTGCCAAACTTCAGACCCACCTTATAAGTCTCGCCGTCATCATTTATGCCGCTGATCTCAGCATCTGCAGTGATGTCCTCCGCTGCTGGAGTTACAGTCTCAGCCTTAAATACAGCCGATACTGTCACATCGCTTGCCGGCATTGTGAAGGTGTAGCCTTCGATCTTTTCGCCGCCAACTGTGATATAGTCAAGCTCATAGCCCGTACCCGGTGTTGCCGTTACTGTTACGGTATCACCCGGTATTGCATATGCGTCTGTTGAAATAGTTCCGCCTTCTTCCGGCTGAGTTACCGTTATATCCTTCGATGTGCGTGTTAAGCCGATGAAGTCTACGAATAATCTGTTTGTGTTGGCAGTGCCGTACACTATTGTGTTGTCTTTGTAATCACAAGTTGTATTATTTGATTTATATTCGATCTCGTTTGTACCCGCATTGATTTTTACTCTTGGAATTACAACTCTGCCCCATGAGTTTCCAAAGCTATACTGATATGTGCTTGAGCCAACATGATTCGGATTCATATTGTTTCCGTTGCTATTCCAGCAATCATCCAGCTCATAATCATATTTATCACTATTTACATAAATATCATAGCCGCCGATTGTACTATTAAACGGATTTTCACCTGCCGATCCTAATGTATAATAACCTGCTTTGGGTGAGGTAAAAGTAAGAGTTATAGTTTTCTTATTAGTGTCCGTACTATCATCCCCGGCAATATCGTATGCACTGCCGCGCTTTTGATATGTTGCTGACCATGCCGTACTTTTATCTGTATTCTCAGCGACATTTTCTACAGCAGAAACTATCGATTCAGCCTCAAAATACATCTTATCTGCTGTGTTCTCGGCAACATAATAATCTGTATTAGCCTCGCTTATTTTATTTGTTTTAGTTCTGACTAACCCGAAGTAGTCAACAAGCAATGTCCAAGTTGAAGGAACAGCACTACTATATGTCGTATCGTTTGATGTTAGTTTTAATGTGTTTTCTCCGTTTTTAATATAAACATCGCCGATAATTACTCTAGCAACTCCATTTGTGCTATAGTTTGTTTTGCTCATGTTATTGGCGTAATCAGCATAAGCCCAGCAATCCTTCAGTTCATAAGTATACGGAATACCATTTACAGCAATATCCCATCCGCCAAATGTGGCGTTATATGGATTCGATGCGCCAATATATAATGTATATCTTCCGGCACCCGGCGATGTGAATTTTAATTCAATTGATTTTTTATTTGCTGTTGCTTGTCCTGTTCCGACTATACTTATATCACTTGCGCTTCCGCTTGCATTATATGTAACGGTACCGTAATTTGCAGTCTGATGCTCATTATCATATCCGGTAGTGATTATATTCGCTGCACCCAGATCCTCAGCTTCAAAATACATCTTTGTTGCAGAATTAGTCGCAGTATAGAACGCAGAATTATTTGTACTACTTGCATTTCTAGCCAATGCCGGCACTGCCGCCAAACCCGATACCATTGCTGCTGCTAACATGCAGCTTAAAAATTTTTTCATAATCTTTACATCTCCTTTTT
>CAMNAT010000166.1 GCA_946531785.1 uncultured Oscillospiraceae bacterium | reverse complement strand
ATAATACGAAAGGGGTAGATCAAGATGAAAAGAATAAACTTTGAAGCACCGGTCATGGAGCTTATAGCATTAGGCGCAGAGGACATCATCTGTGCAAGCCCGGCTCCGGAAAAGGATCCTCATTTCGTAAAGGGAACTAATGCTACAGTGCATTTAGGGCAGAAGAATTTCCCGGATGTGAACTTCGACTATACGGGCGACTGATGAAAAAATTGCTCCCACTACTTCTCACCGCACTCTTTCTAATAATGTCATCGGCGGCATATGCTGCCGATGACATAGCGGTCTATATCGACGGTGAGAGGATCGAATTTGATGTTGAGCCGCAGATAATCAACGAGCGGACGATGGTGCCGATGCGTAAGATATTTGAAACGCTCGGCGCTGAGGTGGAATGGGTACCGGAGCCGCAGATGATCTTTGCGACCAGAGGCGCAAGATGCGTGCTTTTGCAGATCGGCAAGAGCGCCATCGCGGTGAAGGATTTCGCCACCGGCGAGGAAACGCGCACCCAGCTTGATATTGCTCCGGTGATCGTGGATGAGCGCACGCTTGTGCCTGTCCGCGCCATTTCCGAGGCATACGGCATGGATGTGGAATGGGACGGCGAAACATCATCAGTATATATAACAAGAGGTACAGAATAACATGTTCATGGCTGAGCTTGCGGGGCTTTGTATAGAGGTGGATAACAAATATCCGTATGTGCAGGAGCTTTACAGCGCGTACATAACGGAGCGGCGCGATCCTTCTTTTCGCGTGTCCGCAACGGACGCGCAGATCGCCTCTGAGGGCGAGGGGGATATGGGCTATCTTGAAAGCCTTGCGCTTTACCGTCAGATAGCGGAGAATATCACCTCATACGGCGGATTTCTTATGCATGGCTCGGTTCTGGATGTAAATGGTACCGGAATAGCATTTTTAGCAAAAAGCGGTGTGGGTAAATCTACCCACACCCTTTTGTGGTTGGAGAGCTTTCCCGATTGCCGCGTTATAAACGGCGATAAGCCGCTGATACGCCGCATGGACGGCAGATTTTACGCCTACGGCACGCCGCATAACGGCAAGGAGAATATGGGCGTGAATGACAGGACGGAAATAAAGCATATCTGCTTTATAGAGCGTGCGGCGGCAAACTCCGTTGCGGATTGTCCGGACGCGTTTGAGCGGCTGATGCGGCAGATATACATACCCAAAAGCCCCGCCGCGCTGGAGCTGTTCGACACGCTCGATGCGTTCATGGAGCAGACGGAGTTTCACATCATCCGCTGCAACATGGACATCTCCGCAGCCCATACCGCAAGGGCGGGGGTATTCGGCAAATAAATAAGCCTTCTCTCCGGAGAAGGCTTATTTAGTCTGCCCTCTTTCAGGGGAAAGGGGGTATCAATCATACATATGCTCTAATATCAGGCAAACATCCGACTTGGTCGGGACGCGCGGATTTGTCGCGGTGCAGGAATCGGCTATCGCCTTTTCCGCCATACCTTCCACCGCGTTCATGTACTCATGCTTGTCCACTCCGCATTGCGAAACGGAAAGCGGTATGTTCATTTCCTTGTTCATGAACTGGATCCAGCCTACGAGCGCGCGGATCGTGGTGATCTCGTTAAAGTTGTTAACGCCTAAGAGCTTTGCCACATTGCAGTATTTTTCAACGCACTTGGGGTATTCCTTCTTGCTCTTTGAGTGCTTGTTTATGCCGGAGTTGAACTCGATGACATGCGGCAGCACTATCGCGTTTGCTCTGCCGTGCGGAATATGGAACCTTGCGCCGAGCGCATGGGCAATGCCGTGGTTGAGACCGAGCGATGCGCTGTTGAAGGCAAGCCCGGCAAGGCAGGATGCGACATGCATCTTCTTCCGCGCGTGCGTGTCGTTATTATCGAGGTACGAGCGCAAAAGGAAGGTGCCGCAGATCTCTATCGCCTTCTCCGCGAGCGCCGCGGAGAACTCATTGTTCTTGATGCTGACATATGCCTCTATCGCGTGTGTCAGGACATCCATGCCTGTATCGGCAGTTACCGATGCCGGAACGCTCTTGACCAGCTCCGCGTCGAGGATCGCCTCGGTCGGGAGCATACTGTCGCTGACGAGCGGGTATTTTATGTTATTCTGTGTATCGGTGACAACGGCGAAGCTCGTCACCTCTGAGCCTGTGCCGGAGGTGGTGGGTATCGCGATCAGCGCGATATGCTTGCCGCCCGCGCGGCTGCCGAACTCGCGTATGGATTTGGCGGAATCTATCGCGCTGCCGCCTCCTACGGCGATGATCGCATCGGGGTTGCATTCCAGAAGCGCCTTCACGCCCAGCTCGATCTTCTCAAGCGGCGGATCGGGCACAACATCCGAGAATACCTTGAACTCGATGAACGCCTGCGCGAGCCTGTCGGTTATGAGCCGGAGCATACCGCTCTCCGCGATAAACGGATCGGTGATTATCATCACCTTTTTATACGGTATATCGATAAGCCGGTCGAGCGCGTCGTCTCCGAAATATATTTTTGTGCGTATGTCAAAGCTGTTCATATCGTTTATCTCCTTATATTATCCCAATATTTCATCTATCATCTTTAATTCATCATCGGTGAACGCGGGCGCGTCTAGCGACTTCACATTCTCTATGATCTGCTCCGGACGCGATGCGCCTATGATAACGCTTGTAAGCGGTCCGCGGAGGTCCCAGAGAAGCGCCATCTGCGCCAGTGTCTGACCGCGCTTTTCGGCGATCTCGTTGAGAGCCTTTATCTTGTCGATGGGAGCTTGGTTGACGCGGTCGGCGTTCAGAAACTGCGACTTTGTTGCGCGCGAGCCCTCGGGGATGCCGTGGAGATACTTGTTTGTTAAAAGTCCCTGCGCGAGCGGGCAGAACGCGATAGAGCCTGCGCCCTCGTTTTCAAGAACTGACCACAGCCAATCCTCCGGTGTGCGCTCAAACATGTTATAGCGTACCTGGTTTATCAGAAGCGGTGTGCCTAAGTCGCGCAGCAGGTGCGCCATCTCCATCGTCTGCTCCGGGTTGTAGTTTGAGATACCCACATAGAGGGCTCTGCCGCTGCGTACAATGTAGTCGAGCGCCTGGGCGGTCTCCTCCATAGGGGTCTCGGGATCGGGGCGGTGATGGTAGAATATATCGAAATAATCAAGGCCTGTGCGCTTTAAGCTCTGGTCGCAGCTTGCGACGAGGTATTTGCGTGAGCCGCGGTCTCCGTAGGGGCCGTCCCACATGAAATATCCCGCCTTGGACGAGATCACGAGCTCGTCGCGGTAAGGCGCAAGCGTGTTCTTCAGGATCTTGCCGAAGTTCTCCTCCGCGCTGCCGGGATAGGGACCGTAGTTATTGGCGAGGTCAAAGTGGGTTATGCCGAGGTCGAACGCCGTGGTGAGCATGTTGGTCATGTTATCAAAGCTGTCATTGCTGCCGAAGTTATGCCAGAGCCCGAGCGAGAACGCCGGGAGCTTCAATCCGCTCGCACCGCAGCGGTTATATGTCATTTTTGAATATCTTTCTTTTTCTGCGATATACATGGTTTTACCTCCTTGATTTATCATCTTTTTATATATAATAACACATTTGTGCGGATTTGTCTAGAGAATATAGAAAAACATTCAAATTACCACTTGAATTATTTCGTGATATATGTTATAATACCGACTGCATATGGAAATAACGCTGTGCGCGGAAAACGCATGCGGTACGGAAAGGGGTAATTCCTTATGGCAGCAAAGAAAAAGAAGATACTGACATATAACGGCAAGCCGATATTCAGAGTAGATAACAGGATATTTTACGGAAATCTTGACGATAAGCTAATCCTTGTGCTCGATATCCTCGAGACCGAAAAGCAGGGCGATATCGAGGCGGCAACAAAGGTGCTTGTCCAGGTAATGGACAACTCCGGCGAGCTCGGCAAGGGTCAGGTGTTCAGAAAGGCGACCAGAGATAACCTCTATAAGGCGCTCGACATCGGCGAGTGGTGGCTCAACGCGGCAATAAAGCAGTTTGCATAAAACACAACGCAAAGCGTTGCCGTGATAAATCAGCAATTTTTTTAAAATTAAAAAAGCAAGGCGGAGAATCCGCCTTGTTTTTTGCTATAGGATCTGTCTGCCCATAAAATATGCCACGAAATATATCCCGAACGCTATCGCCATCGAGGCGGTCAGGAGATGCTCCGACCATTTATGCCGTTCGGAGAAATCGGCGAGGATCATAAACGCCGGCAGCGCGCAGACCATGTATCTTGCAACGCTTATAGGCCATGTGAGACCTGTGTTTATGATGATATATATTACGAGGAATGCACTGTACATTGTCTTATGCCGTCTCAGTCCGTAGATCAGCGCTGCCGTAACAAATATAACGGATACGACAGCCGGCAGCCACATTGCAAATTTTGTATATTTGCCGTCATGGACAAGGTTTGCGAAGATGCCCTGGATACCTTTGCCGAAATAGCAGCTTTTGTTATTCCAGATCCTATCCTGATATTCGAGGAATTTGAACCAGTCACCGGTCGTTTTGTAATTGCAGTAAAGATAGATGCCTGTGCCTAAGAGCATGAGGAAGATCCACAGTCCCTTGGAGTAAAACAGCCTCCAGACCTCGCCGATCTCCTTCCGGCGCAGCCTGTCAAGTATCTTATATTCCTCAAGCCACTCCACCGCGGCCGGTATGGCAAGCAGTATGCCCGCAAGCCGCGACAGCGCTGCCAGCGCGCCGAAGATGCCGACCAGCGGCCAGTTATGCCTGCGGATGAAGTAGAAGCCGGCGCAGAGCGTGAACAGCAGCGTACTCTCGTTCATCATGACTCCGAGGAACAGCGAATGAGGAAATACCGATATAAAAACGATCGCCCTTATCGTCGTTGCGCGGTTATAGTCGATCGCCATCAGCTTGTACAAAAAGCAGCATGCGCCCGAATACAGCAATGACGAAACTATGATACCGCTCAGGATCTCGTTTCTGAAGATAATGTTCACGATGCGTATCAGCCACGGATAGAGTGGGAAGAACGCAAGCGTCGTGAAGTCTGTGCCGTTTTCGACATGGTAGCTGTAGCCGCCTATCGCTATGCGCTGATAGTTGTTTGCATCCCATTTAAGATACTCGCCGATCAGATCCTGCCATGAAAATTTGTTTTCCCGGAAAATATATATCGCCAATATCGACAGCGCGAACACTATGAGCCTGAACAGCAGCGCCAGCCCGAACACCGCCGCGGTGTCTTTTCTGCCCGTCTCAAATCCGCCGTGAAGCCCCTTGTCCGCGAATATCGCATCCGGCAGCCCGAGTCTGATGCCGGAATTGGAGACAAGTCTCAGCAGCACTATGAGCGCCGCTCCCCAGATACATACACTGGATAAAATATTAAAAAACATTGTTATGATCCCTCCGTTTATTCATACTGACAGTATATCACATATCGGCGTTATTGTCCATAATATTTGTAAGATTTTTTAGTTCGTTGACAAACAATGAGATTTATGCTATTATAAGATGAGTAGAATGATAAATTTTAACAGGATGGAAGTACAGATATGAAAA
>CAMNAT010000165.1 GCA_946531785.1 uncultured Oscillospiraceae bacterium | reverse complement strand
CCGGTTTCATGTCGAAGGTCGCGACATCCGGTGATTTTATGAGGATCCTGTCCTCGCCGTCGAACTGCCGCTCCTCGCCGCCGTTGAAGAAGAAGGTGACATGCGCGTACTTCTGAGTCTCCGCGATCCTGAGCTGGGTCATGCCGAGCTTTGATATGTACTCGCCGAACGTCATGTGCAGCTGCTCGGGCGGGTATGCCACCTCAACATTGGGCATCTCCGCGTCATACTGCGCCATGCAGACATAGTTCACCTTGAAATAGCCCTTCTTGCGCTCAAACCCGTTGAACGCGGGATCAACAAATGTCCTTGTTATCTGTCTTGCGCGGTCGGGGCGGAAGTTGAACATTATCACGCTGTCGCCCTCGCTTATCATGCCGGACTTGTCAATGACAGTCGGGATGATGAACTCATCTGTCACGCCGTTTTCATATGAATTCCTTATCGCCTGTACCGGATCGGTCTCCTGTATGCCCTCGCCGAAAACGAGCGCATCATACGCCTTTTCGACTCTGTCCCAGGCGTTGTCACGATCCATTGCATAGTATCTGCCGCTGATGGTCGCGACCGACCCGATGCCGATCCGCTTCATCTCATCCACAAGCTCCTGCATATAGTCAGCGCCCGAGGTCGGCGGAACATCACGCCCGTCATGGAAGGTATGTACATATACCTTTGTAAGACCGAGCTTCTTTGCCATCTCAAGCAAGCCTACAAGATGCTTTATGTGGCTGTGCACGCCGCCGTCGGAGAGCAGTCCCATGAGGTGGAGTGCCTTGCCGCTGTCCTTTGCGGCAAGCATCGCCTTCTTGATCGGCGCGTTCTCGAAGAATACGCCGTCCTCGATATCCTTTGTTATCTTTACGAGCATCTGATATACTACTCTGCCCGCTCCGATATTGGTGTGGCCTACCTCGCTGTTGCCCATCTGTCCGTCCGGCAGACCGACAGCGAGACCCGATGCCTGTAATTGTGTGTTGGGGTAATTCTTGAAATACGAATCAAGATTAGGCTTGTTCGCCATATATATCGCGTTACCCTCGGTGTTGGAATTGATGCCGTAACCATCCATGATGATCAGGGCGATAGGTGATTTTCCCATAATTGTTCCCCTTTTATTTTACTGTCTTTTTTAAAATTTTACATGCTGTTTCTATTGTATCACAAACGAAATGATTTTTCCATAGTTTTTTCAAAAAATTTATCAATATTGCAAAAAAAATCAGCGAATCGCCGCATTATTCTTATCAAAGGATAGAATTATCGTCATGCCGCTTGATATTCTTGTATATTTATGGTATCATCTTTAGAAATCGTTATTTTAAAGGAGTATTTATATGGCAACGGAATTGCAATCAAATGCACTGTCGGTCAGTACCATCAGGAGGGTGATGCCCTCATGCATGATATACGCGCTGGTGCAGTCAATGACATTTATGGTAGACACTATAGTGAGCGGACGCTTCATCGGTCAGGAGGCGGTAGCCGCGGTAGCGCTCGGAATGCCGATCATCGGGCTCATGCTGTCGTTTACGGGCATGATACTGCAGGGCGGCTTCCTGAAGCTGCTCGCGTATATGGGCAAGAGCGATATGAAGGGGTATCAGCGGATATTCTCCATCACGCTCACACTGGCGATAATCGTTGACCTCATCTTTGTCGGCATCTGTATGTTTGCGACAAATACGGTCATAGGGATATCCGGCGGCGCAAAGGCATCGGCGCAGGCGGTGGAATACGCGCATATCTACATAAGGACGGCATCGCCGATGATACTGTTCTTTGCGGTCGGCTCGATATTCCAGCTTGTAAGCGCGACCTTCGGCTACCAGACGGAGCGTATGCTCAGCAGCGTGATAAATGTGGCGGTGAATGTCATAATATCAGTCGCTGCCATCCATATCTTCGACGGCGTGTACAGGATCGCGGGACTCGGTATAGGCTCGGCGGCGGGCGCTCTGGCGCAGCTTGTGACCGCCTATGTCTTTATGAAGAAAAAGAAGATAAAGGTAAAATACAGGCTTTATCCGCTGAACAAGCAGAACATCTTAGACGGCCTCGACTGCATAAAAAGAGGCGCTCCGTCCTCGATCGACAACATGCTCGACTCCGTGAGCGGATCAGTCGTAAATAACATCATCCTCGCGGTATTTGCAAACGGTACATCAGTGCTTGCGCTCGTGGCGATAATCAAGACGATATACAGCCTTGTCCGCACGATCGGCCGCGGCACGCTCTATGCAAGTGAGCCGCTTATGGGTATCCTTCACGGCGGACGCGACAACGAGGGCATCTGCAGGACCTTCACCGCCTCGATCAGACTGGGTGTGATCTACGCGGCGGTGCTGGCAGCTGTGCTTATCGCGCTGCAAAACCCGATCCTATCCTTCTATAACATTGCGGATAATGCGGACGCTCATATCGGATTTGTGCTGATCTCGATCAGCGCGATAGTGGCGGTATTCCCGTTCACGCTCAACGCCGCATATGAATCGACTCAGCATCTTTCGCTCGCGCTGCTCGTTGCGGTGCTGCCGGACAGCATAATGTACCCGATATTCATACTTCTGTCCCATAAGGCTCTCGGTATTACGGGCGTATGGCTCGGCATGGGATATTCGTTCATCCCGTTCTTTATAGTATATTACGCGGTATTTGCGCTGATAAACAGGAAGCTGCCCGTTCCGCTCGAAAGATTGCTTGTGCTCAAAAAATACGAGAACCGCGATACGGCGCTGGATGTGAGCATCCCGATAGAGTCGGAGCAGGTGTCGTTCGTATCGGAGAGCTTACAAAGCTTCTTCCTGACTCACGGCACATCGCCAAAAATCGCATATATAAGCGCGCTGTGCATGGAGGAGATCGCCGCGGATTATCTTGATTACAGAAAAAAAGAGGGCAAGAAGGATAAAAAGGCGTTCATGGACATCAAGGCGTTCCGCGACGAGGACAGGATCGAAATAGTGCTGAGGAATTACGATGAGCCGTACAATCCGCTCATGTTCGAGCGTGCGGACGAGAGCTTCAGCAAGATCGGCATATCCATGGTGCAGAAGATCGCGTCCGATATAACCTACAGCTACGCCTATCATCTCAACGTGGTATCGGTACAGATCCCGTGTGAATAAAAATTCCGGTTTACCGGGCTATTGACCGATACGGCGCGCAATCAAAAAAACAATTGAAAAAAACACTTGCAAAATTCTCCGCGCTGGTGTATAATGTATCCATAAGTGAATAAGCGGGAGCTTGTGTTACAGGCTGAGAGGAGGATGTGATCCTCGACCGGTGACCTGATTTGGATAATGCCAACGTAGGGAAAGAGTATGCGTGTTATGGGAGCTTCCGGATCGGCGGCTCCCTTTTTGTTACAATTTCCGGAGGTGATTTTTATGGTAAAGATCAATGGCAATGAGGTGAACGCCGCGGGCATCACGCTAACCGACTACCTCGCGGGCGCGGGCTATGACGAGAAGCGCGTCGCGGTGGAGCTCAACGGCGATATCGTGCCGAAGGCGCGGTATAAGGAAACTATCTTAAATGACGGCGACAGCGTCGAGGTCGTGAGCTTTGTGGGGGGCGGCTGATATGATACCAACCAGAGACGAATGGCATAATGCGCTCAAAGCGCGTCACGGCGCGGAGCTTCAAAGGCGGCTCGACCGCGCAGCGGTCGCTGTCTGCGGCCTCGGCGGGCTCGGCTCGAACATAGCCGTAGCCCTCACCCGCGCCGGCGTGGGCAGGCTGATACTCATCGACTTTGACCGGGTGGATATCACCAACCTGCACCGCCAGCAGTATAAAATAACGCAGCTCGGCAAGTACAAGACAGAGGCGCTGTCGGAAAACCTTAACGAGATCGCGCCGTACACCGCGCGCGAAACGCACACCGTACGCATCGACGAGAGCAACGCGGCGGAGCTTTTAAAGGGCGCGGATATCATCTGTGAGGCGTTCGATAACGCCGAATGCAAGGCTATGCTCACGAACCTTGTTCTGGAGAAGCTGCCGGATAAATACCTTGTCGCGGCATCGGGCATGGCGGGCTTAGGCAGCCCGAACGCGATCCGCACGCGGAGGATAACGGACAGGTTCTATCTATCCGGCGACGGGGTGAGCGATGTCGCGGACGATATCGGACTGGTAGCGCCTCGCGTTATGCTGTGCGCGGCGCATCAGGCACAGACTGTGATACGCATAATCGCGGGACAATTTAATTGAGAGAAATGCTCGTTGCATCTCGCACCTTTCGCACCGCTCACATACACATAGTATAGACTCGCAGTGCGAAAAATACGACCTGCTTAGAGCATTTCTCTCACAAAAAATCAATGAAGGAAGGATCAATTATGAATGAAGATAAGCTTATAATCGGCGGGCGCGAATTCAGCTCCCGCTTCATCCTCGGCTCAGGAAAATACTCCATGCGGCTGATCGAGGCGGCGATAAACGACGCCGGCGCGGAGATGATAACCCTCGCGGTGCGCCGCGCCAACACAAAGGAGCAGGAGAGCATCTTAGACTATATCCCAAAGGGCATAACGCTTCTGCCCAACACCTCCGGCGCGCGTAACGCCGACGAGGCGGTACGCATAGCGCGGCTCGCGCGTGAGCTGGGCTGCGGCGATTTCGTAAAGATCGAGATAATGCGCGACTTCAAGTATCTCCTGCCGGATAATCAGGAGACGATAAAGGCGACGGAGATACTCGCCAAGGAGGGCTTTGTCGTAATGCCGTATATGTACCCCGACCTCAACGCCGCGCGTGATCTTATGAACGCGGGCGCGGCGTCGGTGATGCCGCTCGCGTCGCCGATAGGCTCGAACAAGGGGCTTGCGACAAAGGACTTTATAAAAATACTCATAGATGAGATCGACCTGCCGATAATCGTGGACGCGGGCATAGGCGCGCCGTCACAGGCATGTGAGGCGATGGAGATGGGCGCGGCGGCTATAATGGCAAACACCGCGCTTGCGACAGCCGGAGATCTGCCCGCGATGGCATCTGCTTTCAAGCACGCGATCATAGCCGGACGCAAGGCGTATCTTTCGGGACTCGGCAGAGTTCTTACGCGCGGCGCATCCGCATCCGACCCGCTCACCGGCTTTTTAAGGGATTGATGAGGTAAGCTATGGAAAACAATTTTTTTGTAGACTCACAATACCTGTCACCGGAGGCGCTTGAAAAAAAGCACCGGCTTGAAAACGATCCCACGTCACGCCGGGATCATATGGAATACCTGCCCGGCATGGAGATAATAGAGTCGGATGTTTGCAAAAATGTAATGGATGAAATGCACTCCTACGATCCGTCAGCCTATACCGCAAGGGAGGTGCGGGCGGCGCTGGAGCGCGAGACCTGCGGCATAGAGGAGTTCAAGGCGCTGCTTTCACCCGCCGCGGAGCCGTTTCTGGAGCAGATGGCGCAGCGGGCAAGGCTTGAAACGAGCAAGCACTTCGGCAACACCGTATATCTCTTTACGCCGCTTTATATCGCCAACTACTGCGAAAACTACTGCGTTTACTGCGGCTTTAACTGCTATAACCACATATCGCGCATGAAGC
>CAMNAT010000164.1 GCA_946531785.1 uncultured Oscillospiraceae bacterium | reverse complement strand
CGAACCTTCCACCACCGAGCTGAAGCTCGGCGGTCCCCCTTCCTTTTTGATCCGACTCTTACGAGCCGGCTAAAAAAGGACGGCTTAGCAGAGCCATTCAACAAGCCTCCCTTTTTTAGAATTGCGTCAGCAATTATCAAAAAGGGGGGTGGCACGCCGTAGGCGTGACGGGGGGTTCTTACTCCGCTAAACTGAAATTTTTCACGCTTATTCTGGATATTTCCTGAAATAGCATTTTACTGCGATAAGCAAAACCGGCACAGCGGCAGCTATAATGATTACGGGCGACCATGCAAAGGAAGCCGACATAGGCGCGGTGTTCGAGAATGCCGGCATATCGAGCGGCATAACGCACAGCGCGGCAAAGGTGAATGCGGCGGAAATTGCCCCGTGCAGCAGCTTGCCGATGATGTACGGCGCAAGGCTCAACCCTGCGTCCGCAGTCATTGCAATGACCTGGATATGCACGCAAAGTCCGGAAAAGCCGACAATGAATGAGGTCAGCACAAGCTTTTCCATGGTCGGTATGTCGAGCTGTGATGTCATTATCGTTCCGGTCGAAAACTCGCAGATACCCGATGCAAGCGCGCCGAGAAGCGGCGGCAGCGGCAGCAGATCGAGCAGCGTGCGCGACAGGGCGGAAAAGAATATGATCGAAAAGCATACGGTTATGATGCTCTGCGCCGCGCGCGAGAGCGAGGTCGAAAACACCTCCGTAAGCGGGATATCACGCGTGATAAGCCGCATGGGCGGCGAATTATGGTGAGCGCGTCCCCAACGGGAAAAGATGATCCCGACCAGGAGTGATGAGAGTATATGTATAACATACAGCAGCACACCGTAAACGGGGCGGCAGTATATGGCGGCGCCGACAGAGCCGATGATGAACAGCGGCCCTGAATTGCTCGAAAATGCCATCAGCCGCTCCGCCTCTGTTTTTGAAAGGCTTCCGGCTCTGTATAGATCGGCAGCGGTCGCCGCGCCGAGAGGGAAACCGGAGATAAGCCCGGCGGCAAAGGCTGCCGCGCCCGCGGGCGCAACATTAAAGAGCGGCAGCATGATGGGTGACGCGGCGCGGGCAAGCACCGACCCGAAGCCGGAATATATCAGGAGTCCCGACATGACGAAGAACGGGAACAGCGTGGGGATGATGTACTCAAAGCACATATCCAGCGCCTCACGCGAATATTTTATCACCGCTCCGGAGTTTACGAGCATGAATATGATCGCGGCAAATACCGCGGCATAGAAGATGTTCTTTTTCATTTATATCACCATAACAATCTTATGTGAAACCTCGATCAAATACAACTTATAAAAGGCGTAATAATCATACGCTTTTTTTAATACATTGGTTACGGGGGTGACTTTCCATGAGGCGGTTTTCTGAATTTTTAGCTGACAGCATGGGCGTTCCGAAGGATACTGTCATGGATCTGCCGCGCGTGTCCGTATGCGGCGATAAGGAGATATTTGTCGAGAACCACAAGGGGCTTTGCGAGTATACCGATACCGATATCCGCTTTAAAATGCGTGACGGGATCGTGCATATAACAGGCTCCGGGCTGCGTATCATCATCATGAAGTATAATTCCATGGTCATAAACGGCACCTTTATTCGTGTAGAATATGAAAAATACGGGAGAAATTCAAGAAATGTTAAAAAAAATCTTTAAATTTGTTATCGGATATGTTATAATAAAAGTAACGGGCAAAAATAGGGAGCGGTTCATAAATATGTGCCTCTATAACGGGCTTGATATTTATGATGTGTCGCCCATAGATGAAGGACTTGTTTTTAAGACCGACAAAAAGAGCTTTATCGCTATGCGGCGGCTTGTGAGAAAAAGCGGTGTACGGCTCAGGATAGAGGGAAAGCGCGGGCTGCGGTATGTGCTTTACCGATACAGACACCGTTGGGGCTTTGCGGTGTCGGGGCTTTTGGTATGTATATTTTTCCTGCTGCTGCCGCAGTATATATTATGTATAGAGATAGACGGCACATACAGCGCGGACCGGGCGGAGATAGAGAAGGTGCTGCGCGAGCATGGCGTGTATATCGGGGCTAAAAAGAGCGGCATTGATGACCTTGGCGAGATAAAGAACGCCGTTATATACGGAGTGGACGGGATCAACTGGGCATGGCTCTATGACGAGGGCGCAAGGATGCGGCTGCGCGTCCAGGAGAGTGTTCCCGCGCCGCCGGTTAGGGATAAGACTGTTCCGACGGATATAATAGCCTCACATGACGGATGGATAACGCGCGCTGATATTTACCGCGGCGAGGGCTTTGTTCACCCCGGCATGGCGGTGAGCGCCGGAGACCTGCTCGTTTCGGGCAGGGTCGCGGTATATCCCGAGGGCGAGCCGGAGGATTACCTTTATGTGCATTCGGATGCGGTGATAAAGGCCGATACGATACGCAAAGAGACAGGAGTTTTCGGCTCTAAGGAGGAGCTGAGGATAAAGACCGGCAACACAAAGCATCGTGTGGCTTTTGAGCTGTTCGGAAAACGGCTTGATATGTTTTTGCGGCTTGACTGCGGATTTGGCGCTTATGATACAACAGAGCATATATATGACCTTGACACGCCGTTGGGGTATTCCGGCATATCCTGCGTTGTCTATGATGTGGACGAGGTGAATGTCACTGAGCGTGAGCTTGAAGAAAAAGAGGTGCTTGACCGCGCAAGGGAGCAGCTTGAGGAAAGGATATGCAAGTCCCTGGGCACCGGCGCGGTGAAGGAGCGCGAGGAGCTGCATTTTACCAGGAATAATGACATCTACACAGTAGAGCTTAAAATGTACTTAAAAGAAAATATAGGTATCGAGGTACCGATGAAACAGGAGTGAATATATTTGATAAAACGAATGATAGAGCTTCCGGACAATATGGATGCCGCGGAGCTTTTCGGGCGCTATGACGAGAATGTGAAGCTGATCGAGAAGGCGTTCAATGTGAACATATCCCTGCGCGAGGAGGGCGTGCGCATAACAGGCGAGGACGAGGCGGTGGAGCGCTCCGGAGATGTTATGCATATGCTAATAACCATGCTTGCAGACGGCGAGCATATTGACGAGCAGAAGATAATGTACGCCATTTCCATGGAGCAGGAGGATGGGGGCATCGACCTCAAAAAGCTTGGCGCGGATGTCATCGCGATCAATATCAAGGGACAGCCGATAAAGACAAAGACCTTCGGACAGAAGAAGTATGTTGAGGCGATCGAGAACAACACCATCGTGTTCGGCATAGGCCCCGCGGGAACGGGAAAGACCTATCTTGCGGTTGCAAAGGCTGTTATGGCACTGAAGCGCCGCGAGGTGAGCCGCATAATCCTTACGCGTCCGGCTGTAGAGGCGGGCGAAAAGCTCGGCTTTCTGCCCGGCGATCTGCAGAACAAGGTCGACCCGTATCTCAGACCGCTCTATGACGGCATGTACGAGATGCTCGGCGGCGAGGGCTTTTTGCGGTATCAGGAGCGCGGGATAATCGAGGTCGCGCCGCTTGCGTATATGCGCGGCAGAACGCTCGATAACTCGTTCATCATCCTTGACGAGGCGCAGAACACCACGCCGGAGCAGATGAAGATGTTCCTTACCCGTATCGGCTACGGCTCAAAGGCGATAGTGACCGGAGATATAACCCAGATCGACCTTCCCGGGGACAAGCGCTCGGGGTTAAAGGAAGCGATGAAGATACTCGGCGGCATAGAGGGGATAGCGTTCTGCAAATTCACCGACAAGGATGTTGTGCGTCATCCGCTTGTACAGGCTATCATCAAGGCATACGCGAAGTACGATGAGGAGAAGGAGCGGAAAAAGAGGGGACATAATGGTTAAGCTTATAGTTGAGAATGAAACGGACGAGGCTGTATCGGAGCAGCAGATAGAGGAGATAAAGCGCGTTTGCGAAACTGTAATGGAGGGCGAGGACTGCAATTTTGACGCGGAGATCAGCCTGACCTTTACCGACAATGCCGGCATACGCGAGATAAACCGCGAGTACCGCGATATAGACAAGCCCACGGATGTGCTGTCGTTCCCCATGCTCGAATTTGATGAGGACGAGACTGATGCCGAGTATGAGACGGATGGCGGACTTGTGCTTCTGGGCGATATAGTGATATCGCTGGAGCGCGCAAGGGCGCAGGCAGGGGAGCTTGGCCACTCCATGCGGCGCGAGCTGGCATTTCTGGCGGCGCATTCAACGCTGCATCTTTTAGGCTGGGATCATGTTGACGATCCCGAAGGCGAGAGGTACATGATAGAGAAGCAGAACGAGGCTCTCAATAAATTAGGACTGACAAGAGAAGTAAAGGAAATATAATATGCAAAAAACATTCAAATCAGGCTTTTGCGCGATAATCGGTATGCCGAATGTCGGCAAATCGACACTGCTCAACACCATTGCGGGGCAGAAGATAGCGATAATCTCGGACAAGCCGCAGACAACCAGAAACCGGATCCTTGCCGTATATCAGGCGGAGGACGCGCAGATTGCGTTCACCGATACGCCCGGCATACACGATCCGCATAATAAGCTCGGCGAGTTCATGGTGAAAACCGCCACCGACAGTATGCGCGATACCGATGTTGTGATCTTTGTGGTAGACGCGTCGCGCGGGATAAGGAGCAAGGAGCGCGAGATAGCGAAGAATATAGACAAGCTCGGCGTACCGGCAATACTTGTTATAAATAAGATAGACCTTATCAAAAAAGAGGATCTGCTGCCGATGATAGCGGACTTTTCGAGCATCAACCGCTTTGAGGATATAATCCCGATCAGCGCGAAGGACACCGACGGGGTGGACACACTGCTTAATGTGATAAAGACCTATCTTGAAGAGGGACCGATGTTCTATGATGAGGACACCGTCACCGACCAGCCCGAAAAGGCGATAGCCGCGGAGATAATCCGCGAAAAGATGCTGTGGCTCTTAGAGGAGGAGGTACCGCACGGGATCGCGATAGAGATAACCCGTATGCGCGAAAAGCCGAAGATCACAGAGATCCACGCGACCATATTCTGCGAGCGCAAGACGCATAAGGGCATAATCATCGGAAAGAACGGTGAGATGCTCAAAAAGATCGGCACGCTTGCCCGCGCCGATATCGAGAAGATGCTCGATAAAAAGGTATATCTCCAGCTCTGGGTAAAGATAAAGACCGACTGGCGCAACAGCGACTTTTTAATAAAGAATTTCGGCTATAAAGACGATGAATGATCTTATATACAGGGGTATAATCATCCGTCAGGCGGACTACGGCGAGGCGCACAGGATGCTGTGGATCTTCACCGAATCGGACGGGATAATCAAGGCGGTGCGCTACGGCATCCGCGGCAGAAAGGCGTCAAACGCGGCGGCGTTCCAGCTTTGGAGCTACGGTGATTTCAAGCTGCGCCCGTCAAGGGGCGAGATAATGACGGCGGTGTCAGCGGATATACGGGACGGGTTCTATCCGGTCAGCGAGGATATAACGAAGCTGTCGCTTTTGTCCTACCTTGCCGAGATAACAATTACCTATACCGGCGAGTCTAATCCCGACGACAGGATACTTGCCCTGTTTCTGAACAC
>CAMNAT010000163.1 GCA_946531785.1 uncultured Oscillospiraceae bacterium | reverse complement strand
GCGTGGGCGTGCATGAGAACATCAATACCGCATCGGTATACGCGCTCGTAAGCGCTGTGAACCGTATGCTTTCAGCATAATGAATCAACAAAACCGCAGCTCTGCGTGGGGCTACGGTTTTTTGTCTGAAAAAATTATATTTGAGGAGATAAACAGATGAAAGGAATGACAAAGCTGCAGGCAAACCTATGCCTGCTTTGCGTGACCATGTGCTGGTCAACGGAGGTCATAATATTCGCGTGCATACCGGGCTCCGTTCCGGGATTTGCGACCACCTGCATCACCTCGGCGATCGGCTCGGCTATACTTATCGCGAGCTTTTATAAGCGTATCGCGGAGGCTATAAGGAAAAGCGGCAGGAAGCTTATTCTTGCATGTCTGTTTCTGAGTATCCTGAACGGCGCATATAATACGATGTACATATACGGTCTGAAGGACTTTGATGTTTCGACGGGCGCGTTCACGATATCCATGACGGTCGTTGTGCTTCCCGTTATACTTCTGAGTCTGCGGCGCAGGGTGGAGCTGCATACATGGCTGAGCGCGGGGATGGTGCTTATCGGAATAACCCTGAGCCTTATCGGCAAGGTGCATATCGGTCAGATGACAGGCTTTCTGCTTGTGCTGGGCGGCTGTCTTACAAGAGCGGTCTATATCGTATTTGTCAACAGATTCGCGCGCGAGCATGATCCGCTCGCGGTGAGCGCGCTCATGACCGGGATGGTCGCGATCACGAGCTTTGGCATGTGGTATTTTGTTGAGCCGCGCACCTTCGCGGCTATAGAGTGGAACAAGCAGATCATAGCGAGCCTGTTTATCTACTCATATTTCATAGTCGCCTTTGCGCAGACGATCAACTTCTTCGCGCAGCGCAGAGCGACCGCGGCAAGCTCGACTGTCATATATTCATTGGAGATCGTTTTCTCGATAATATGGGGACTGGTGCTTCCGGCAAGCATCATAGATCCGGTGCCTCTGACATTGAGCACCGCCATAGGCGCGCTGTTCGTGGTTGCAGGCAGCCTTATAGAGCTTGTCGATTTCAAAGCATTGCTTAAAAAGGGGGCGGTGACGAATGAAGGATAAGAAGATATCTGATGTTTTACTGACCTTCCTGCTCCAGGTCATCGTGTACCTTGTCGTATCGATCCCGTTCAAGGTCATGGAGGTGATACCGGGATTTACGGATATACGCCCCGTAACGCTTTTAGGGCCCATATACGCCGTATTCTTCGGTCCTCAGGGCTGCCTTGCGTTCGCGGCGGGCAACCTTATCACCGATATTGTGAGCGACAGCCTCAGATGGTCGTGCATAGCGGGCTTTATCGCCAATTTCGGCGGGCCTTATCTCATATACCTGTACTGGACGCGTATCTCAAAGGAGAGCTTTTCGCTCCGGACGGGCAAAAATATCCTCAAGCATATAGCGGTGGTCATCATCACGGCGGTGATAACCTCGGCTATAATAACGCCTGCCGTCGCGCTCGTATATCCGGATGTGGATGCCGCGCTGTTTGCGGTAATGGTCGTGCTTAACACCGCGGCATTCCCGATAGTTCTGGGGATCCCGCTGATATTCCTGATGCAGGAGGAGCTGGGCTTCGAGCCTCACAAATGATACTAAAAAAGGAACTCCGGGGCGAGTTCCTTTTTAGTATCCTGCGTATTATAGCTCCGAGATCAGACCGTTCACCAGCGTGGCAAAGCTCTTTGATGAGTTGTCAGAGGAGCTTTGCACCTCGTCGTGTGACAGCTTTTCCTGAAGCCCCGCCGCCATATTCGTTATGCAGCAGATGTCGCAGACGCGCATCCCCATATGCTTCGCGGCGATAGCCTCAACGACCGTGCTCATGCCGACCGTATCGGCGCCCGCGTTGCGGTACATCTGTATCTCCGTCGGCGTTTCGTACTGCGGTCCGGAGGTCTGCACAAGAACGCCTCTGTGGACGGGGATGCTGTTCCTTGCGGCAACGCTCTCGGCTATGGAGATCATCTCCTCGTCATAGACCTTTGACATATCGACAAAGCGCTCGCCGAGTTTGTCTATGTTCTCACCGATCAGCGGCGAGGGGACAAAGCTTGAGATATGATCGGTGGTCAGCACAAAGTCGCCGACATTGAAGTCTGCGTTGATAGCGCCGACCGCGTTTGTAAGGATTGCCGTCTTTGCCCCGAGCAGGTGCAGCACGCGCAGCGGAAGCACGACCTCATGTACACTGTAGCCCTCGTAATAGTGTACCCGTCCCTTCATAATTGCGAGCTTTTTGCCGCCCAGCGTGCAGAAGATCAGCTTGCCGTCATGCCCCGCAACGGTGGATACGGGGAAGCCGTCTATCTCGCTGTATGGGATCTCCGCGGTGATATCTAAATTATCCGCGAAATTTCCGAGACCGCTGCCGAGTACCAGTGCAATATCGGGCACGAAATCTGTTTTCCGGCGGATCTGCTCCGCGCAATGCTCCAGCCGCGAGTAGTAATCAGTTGCGTCGGTGCCGGTCTCGCTGTCGGCTTTTTTATATGCGCATCCGGCAACCGCAAGAGCAAGAGCTAATGCCAAAGAAATTGTAAGTATTTTTTTCATATTGTCCTCCGAAAAAGTATATTATGCTATCATTATACAAGCTGTGTATATAAAAGTCAATACATTTCACCTTTTCCTTATCCTCTCATCATATCCGATCACGGCAGTGCCGCTGTCTGATATGAGATATATGCCGCTGCCGGGATCGAAGCCGGAGAGGTCGGCAAAAATATGCTGCTCCGGTGTCAGCGGATCGTATGCCGGAAGCGTTATTGCTTTGCTTTTCACACGCTCGCATTTTCCGGATACATATACCGGCGATATGAGCGCCGCCCGCGCCTCATACGGCGCGGTGCTTATAAGCTCCAATGTGTTCTTATCCCTTATGCGGCATTTTATGAGCGGCTTATCCAGTACATCATACTCCGTTCCTGCGCCCGTAAGCGCCGAGAAGCCCTCATAAACGAGCCGCGCGAGCTGCCCCGCGCCGCCGCGGTTCGGGTGAAGCTGATCGCGGATGCCGTTATATAACAGGAACATCCCCTCGCCGCCGTCGAGCGCTTTGAGATACTCCGCGTGTGCCGCGTGCAGATCATAAAACGCCGCGCCGGTCTCGTCCGCGGTCGCCTTTGCGGCGTTGGCATAGCACATATCGCCGAAGGTACCGTCCTTATATTCCCGCCGCGTCGCCGCGTCACTCATCACGATCGGCACGCAGCCCATGCCGCGGATCGCGGTAATTATCTTCTTCAGGTTGTCTTTATATTCATCCTCATCTATCACGCCGAAGTCGTTTATGCCGAGCGAGATGATGACATAGTCGCCGTCTTCTGCAAAATGCAGACTGCCGCCAAGCGCGGCAAGCTGCTCACGCGTTCCCATGCCGCCGATTGATATGTTATGGACATAATACTCCGGCAGATACGCGCCGAGCATCTGTCCCCAGCCGCCCTGCCAGCCTTCCTCAAACGGCTGCGGCAGCAGGAGAGGGTACCTTGTTGCCGCGGTGGAGTCACCAAGGATAAATATCCACGGTCGGCGCTCTGCTATATCGCTTTTGCGCGTAACGGTCAGTGCCGCCATCGCAAGCTCCATGCCGCCTGCGCCGCGGTCAAGCCCTATATCTACGCTTCCGCCCGTCACCGCGACCTCAACGCGCGCCTCGTTCGACGGCGCGGCAAGGTCAAAGATCACCGGATAGCCGTCAATGGTGACATTCATATACGATATATCCCCCGAATACAGTGAAAGCTCATATACCCCATCGGGCAGATCGACGCGGAACGCGGTTTTTTTACGATCATGATAGCTTATCCTTACCGCGTCCGACAGCACGCCGGAGCCGCGGGAGGGGACATCAGATACATAGGACACCATCGTGAAGCCGTAGCCGCGCTCGGGAGTATATTTCGTTTTTGAGTCTGCTCTTATCCAGCCGTCCTCATGAGTCGCGCCGAAGTCGAAAAGCAGGGTGTTGCCGGGATCCTTCATATACCCGCCATCCGCCGCAAATGCCGCAGCAGGTGCTGAAAGCTGCGCCATGAGCGCCGCCGTAATTATAAGCCGTTTCAATTATGTCACCCGCCATTCGTTTATAATTTATGTTACCTCTGTCTATCTCAATTCTATCATATGCACAAGCCCATGTCAACATCCCCGTAATAAATGTAAACATTATGTCAAGTATGTTTAAGGTTACATAAGTTGAAATGTAATAAATTTTTTGCTAGAATAGATTATGGTGGATAGTAGTCTATTCCGCCCAATACAAATGACAAGCGGGAAAGGGGGCATAAAACTGAGAAAGCGGCTTTATCGGCTGTTATGTCTGATATGCGCCTTTACCATCCTGTCCACGCTGATGTGCATCACAGTTTATGCCGACGACTATACCGGCGACAAAGCATCCGTTTTTGCGCGGAAGCTCAACAGCGAGATGGCAAGCCTCGGAGTGCTCACTACCGACGAGCTCGGAGGATACAAGGAGATAAACCCCGCCGCGGGCATCTATCCCGCAGGAGTCATATATTCAGACATAATAGATTTCGACAACAATTCAAGCCAATACCTTGTTATATTCAAGTCCGACCCCGCCCGCGGGTGTGTGTCGGCATCCATCTATGTATACGATGAGGGTAAAAGGGATGTGTCACTCGTCAACATTATTTCAAAGGGATATAACCTCCCCGAGGGTGTCTGGGGCGAGATGACGGTAGGCTATAATGCAGAGAAAAGATACATAATCTATAACGAATACACGAACGGAATAAAGACAAGATCGGAATTCTACACCGCGATAAACGGTGAAGGGTTCAGCTACATGACCGCTCCCGTACTGGTCGAGGAGACGGGCGTGCTTAGCTTCAATAAGGATGTTTTACATCCCGAAACGGATGTTTCGGGCGGAAACTACTGCCTGAGCGACTTCTTCTCATACCTTAAAAATTCGTCGGCAAACAGTGTGTCTTACCCCGACATCGCCGACAGGGTATATGAGGATGAGCTGGCAAAAATAGAAAAGGTGCTGAGCCGCGCGGCAAGACACAGCTATCTTGACATAGGTCAGTATGCGGACATAAACGAGTACAACGCGGCGCTGGCGACGGAGGATACCGACAACATCTTTTACTCGCTGACCAACCTCTACGATATGGGAGAGCAGCTGTATTATGCGCGGTTCGCAACAGACAATGCGTTCTATAACTTTGCGCTGCTCCGGCGGACAAGTGCGATAGAGGACGGTTATCAGCTCGTTATGGTCCAGTGCGACGCGATACCGCTCTCGGATCTGGAGCTTGAAAACGCAAAGGAGGCATATACGCATAACCGCCTCCTTTACAAGAAGGCGCGCGGCACGATCGCGCCGCAGCCCAAGGCATTCAAGATGTTCGACATCAGGAAGGTCATGTCCTTCCCCAAGCTCATAAGGAGCGATCTCCGCAAGCCGATAGGACTTATCGGCGGCGGGATAAGCATAGTGCTTTTCGCTATGCTGTGGATACACATTGGCTCCGAACCTGAAGAAAAGGCTTAAACTGCCTCGTTAACACGTAAATATGCGTGTTTAACATAACC
>CAMNAT010000162.1 GCA_946531785.1 uncultured Oscillospiraceae bacterium | reverse complement strand
AGCCATTGAAAGCCTGGATGTCAAGGTAAACGAGAAGAATGCATCAAAGGAAGGCGCGTGGTCAAATGCGGTTCTTTCAGGCGGCTCGGTAACCTTCGGTGTAGCTGTAAACGCTACTGCTGATAAGGTAACATCAATGACAGCTGTAGTGAACGGCGCAGATGTTCCGGCAACACGGATAGATTGAGGAGGTAACGGTAAATGAAAAAGTATATAGCACCTGAAATGGCGGTTTCCTTATTTGACAGCGAGAATGTTGCAACAACTGCGAGCGAGCCGGGAAAAGGCAATGCGATAGATGCGGCAAAGTCAACATTAAATAATATGAGTGAAGTAAAGCGCACATTCACTGTCGATTTGGTATTTTAATTATATATCCCCTTGCCAAACGGCAAGGGGTTTTTTCTCCATATCAGTCGAAAACACATATGGGCATAACAAAGCGCTTTGTCATTGTTGCTTTTTTATAAATTCATTGGTCTCAGAATTGTTTTTTTCAGCAAATAATGGTAAATCCCAGAAGGACATTGACACGGCAGAAAAATAATGCTATAATTAGCACGCATAATTTTGAAAGGGAGATTTATTTATATATGAAAGTAAAGATCATAGGCGGCGTTGCTGCAATGTCGATGGCATTGGCAACATTTGTTTCATTCGGCATAACCGCAAGCGCTACGATTTATCCTGCAAGCACGTTGCAAGAAAAGACAACATTGGTGGGCGGTCTTGATTACATTAAACAGGATGGCGGAACAACGGCAGGGATATATAAGTCGCTCCTTGAGCTGACCTATAATAACGAAAATGGAAGCCTGCTGTACCATAACTACAAAACGGAGGATGGAAAAAAAGAACTGGTATATAAAAAGGACAGATATGTGTATTGGACTGTATCGAAAAAAGAGAGTAAGGATTTCAGTTGGCCTCTTACCCGTACAGATTATAAGTTTACAATGATCCCAAGGGATCCTTCTTACAGCAAAAGACCAACTGCTATAAATAGTCTTACATACAATGGCAACTCTCAGACTCTCATCAGCAAAGGAACAGCTGCAAGCGGCACAGGCACTGTTCAGTACGGTCTTAATAAAAACAATATGTCAGCTACCCCTCTTCCTTCAGCGACTGATGCAGGTACCTATATCGTTTACTACAAAATAGCGGGTAATAAAAATAATAAGTACAACGATTTAGATCCAGCAAGTGTCACAGTAAAGATCAACAAGGCAAATTCTTCTTACACAACAGAGCCTGCGACTAAGGAACTTACATATACAGGCGAGGCTCAGGCGCTTGTCAGTGCAGGCGCAGCTACTGGCGGCACTGTTCAGTATAAGCTTGATGACGGCGAGTGGTCAACAGCAGTTCCGACAGCTACATCAGTAGGAAGTTATACGGTTTCCTATAAGGTAGTCGGCGATGCAAATCACAACGATATAGCTGAGAACAGCGTCAGTGTAACGATCAGCAAGGCTGATGCTTCCTTCACAACCGCGCCTGTTGCTCAGTCCCTTACATGGACGGGCGAGGCTCAGGCGCTTGTCACAGCGGGAACAGCTAAATTCGGCACAGTTCAGTACAAGCTTGGTGACGGCAGCTATTCAACGGCAGTTCCGACAGCGACAGCCGTAGGCAGTTATACAGTTTACTATAAGGTAGTCGGCGATGCAAATCACAACGATGTTGATGAGAGCAGCGTCAAGGTAACGATCAGCAAGGCTGATGCTTCCTTCACAACCGCGCCTGCGGCTCAGTCCCTTACATGGACTGGCGAGGCTCAGGCGCTTGTTACCGCAGGTACAGCTAACGGCGGTGAAATTCAGTACAGTCTTGATAACAGCAACTGGTCAACAGATATCCCGACAGCTACGGCAGTAGATACTTATACTGTTTACTATAAGATAGCCGGCGATGCAGATCACAACGATACAGCCGTAAAAAGCGTCACCGTAACGATCGGGGCTAAGGATGCAGAAGCTACATACAAGAATGTAAATAACATCGTCGGAGACGAGTATGATGGCGAAGCGTCCGCATGGACTGTTACCGTAACACCCGGCAGCACAGCTATCACAAGCGTGGATGTTAAGGTGAATGATATAGGCTCAGATGGCGCATGGGATAGCAATACAGCTATTTCCGGCGGTCCGATAAATTTCGGTGTAGTAGTGAAAGCCGCAGCTGATAAGGTAAAATCTATGACAGCAGTAGTGAACAGCATAGATGTTCCGGCAACACTGGATACAACGCCGATAGATTGAGGAGGTAAGGGTAAATGAAAAAGTATATAGCACCGGAGATGGCTGTTTCCTTATTCGACAGCGAAAGCATCGTAACTCTGAGCGAGCTGGGGAAAACCTCGGCGGTTAATACAGCAAAGTCAATATTTGATGAAAAGAGCGGCTCGGTTGACATAATGAGCGACATGCCGAAGGTAGCTGTAGCGCACACCTTCGTTGTAGACTTAGGCAAATAAAAACATATCCCCTTGTCGTAAAGGCAAGGGGATATATTATAATTCACAGGTATTGGAGCTGTAAAATGCGCATTTTTGATTATCAGATATAGACAAATCGCAATTTTCATGGTACAATTATATTATGCGACATAAAAGAAACGGTAAACCCGGATGAACAGGAGCTATGCATAATGAGAAATACGTTCAACAGATTTTTAAGCGGGACAGTCTCTGCCATTATTGCAATATCGGCAGCGTCTGCGCTCGTGTTTTCTTCATATGCTGAGGATGGCGCATCTGATGCCATAACTCTTTCACCCGGGTATCTGGATCTGACCCCCGGCGGCAGCTATCAGCTCACTCCAACTCTGTCGCCGGAGGGCTCTGCCACACCGGATATAGTATGGTCGAGCGCGGATCCGGCGGTCGCGGATGTGGATAAGAGCGGACTGGTGACGGCTGTTTCAGGCGGCGAGACGATAATAACCGCCTCCGCATATTCAGGTAAGATCAAGGCGGATTGCATCGTCGATGTTGAAAACGAAGCTATCGAATACAACTTCTCAGAGTGGAACATGGCGACCAATGTCAGCAGCTTTGCAAAAGACGGGCTCGGCTTTGACTGGGACGCTACCATAGGCGGCGGGAACTATCTGATCGCAACCGCATATTTCGCGCGCTGGGACGGACCGATCCGGGAGGAGGTTGACCCGTATCCCGAATTCCATGAAGATCCGACAAAGCAGTATCAGACAAGTCTTTACAAGGAAGCTGATTCGGAGCTGCATGTCCAGGATATAGCATGGCTCCCGCCAAAAAAGGACCCGCTTGATAATAACGAGATAAAGGATGCTGTCTCAAAATACGGATCTGTATATTCTCTCATGAATAACGAGTATGAGCACTTTACCCACGACTACCGAAACTATTATTACGATGATTATATCGATCCTGATGATTACAGGAATGATCCCGGAAAATATCCCGGTCATGCCGTCTCTATCGTTGGATGGGATGATAACTATCCGAGGTCGGCATTCAAGGACACGCCTCCGGGCGACGGCGCGTTCATCTGCAAAAACAGCTGGGGCACCTGGTTTGGCGATAACGGCTACTTCTATGTTTCCTACTACGATCAGCGCCTTGGCAGATTTGACTATAACGCCGTAGTGACAGGAGTATCGGACAACACGAGATATAATAAGATATATAATTATGATCCGTTCGGTCCGACAGGTTTTCTGGAGTACCCTGACCTTGACTTTGTATATATGTCAAATGTTTTTCCAAAGCAGGGCGATACTCTTGACACGGACGAGGATCTGAAAGCCGTATCATTTTACACATACAACAAAAAAACTCCGTATGAGATATATGTCATACCGGACTACAAGAATAAGGATTCGTTTTCGGAATTATCAACACCCGTTGCAACGGGCGAAATAAACAGTATCGGCTACCACACAGTAGAATTCGAGCAGCCGGTAAAGCTCGCTAAAGGTACAAGGTTCGCGGTAGTTGTTAAGTTCTATTCGAACGATAATTCCTTTGCCATATACTTTGAGGATCCATGGGAAGGCACTTCAAATGCAAATGCCGGCGTCGATGAAAGCTATGTGAGCTATAACGGCAAATACTGGGATGACATTACTCGTGATTTGCCCGGCGCAAACCTATGTATAAAGGCGTTTACCCATACAGATCAGTCCGGCAACGGTACATATCAGGCAATAGATAATTCCGGAAGAAGCTATGACATGTTAACAATATCATCTGATGATATCGACCCGAATGACGGAACGGTCTCGCCGGGTATCAAGCCGGATCTGTCTGATGATACACCGGAGCCGGACGATCGTGTCTTTCCGTCAAAATTCGATCTCAGAGCATTGAGTCTGCTTACACCTGTAAGGAGTCAGGGACAATGGAACACCTGCTGGGCGCACACTATGTGCTCGTCTCTTGAAAGCTACATGCTCCGTCTTGCAAGATCCGGCGGGAATACGGGGATCGAGCCCGAGCGAATAACGCTGAGCCACGACTCGCTTACTATGTTCCCGGATATGTCTCACACACTTGGCAAGAATATATTTCCATTAAGCGCGATAAATGAGCCTGTAAAATGGACAAGCAGCGATGACAATGTCGCGACAGTGGATAAAAACGGCACGATACGCGCGATCAGCCCCGGAGCTGCAACCATAAAGGCAGTCGTGGGATCGGACGATGTCACAGCTTGCTGCAACATTGTTGTTTATGACGGGATATGCGCTGAAATTACAGGCGCTGACGCGTCAGGGCTCAACCTGAACGCTGACGGCTCGCTTACCGGAAGCGTGAGCGCGGCCATAGCGGCACGGATGCCGGTCGATATAACGGCAATGCTTGCAGTATACAACGAGGACGGCACACTTGCCGGCATCAGTACTGTAAATACCCGTCTTGAAGAAGGCGAGAATACAATAAGCTTTGACGATGTAAATATCCGTGAGGTCAGGGGTATCCATAAGGCAAAGCTGATGCTCTGGGCTTCTACTGACACTATGCTGCCGTTGGCAGCTGCCTTAGAGATAAAATGATGACATACGGGATGTAAAAAACGGGTTTTTTACATCCCCCATTTTTTATGAAAAATTTTTTAATTTTCCATAATTTTTTTATTGATTTTCTGTACAACTTATGATAAAATATTTTGTTTGACTTTTTGGCGGGGTTGTGTTATAATATATACATAGGGTAATAGCGTCAATTTATAGAACAGGAGCAGAAGACATGTACAGTATCGGTGATAAGGTCGTGCATCCGATGCACGGTGCGGGAATTATCAAGGATATGAAAAATATTGAGCTTGGCGGCGTCAAGCGTGATTACTATGTCGTTTGTTTTGCTGTCGGAAATATGATCTCAGATATACCCGTTGACGGATGTGAAAAGATCGGCATCCGCTCCGTCATTACAAAGGACGAGGCAAAAAAGGTTCTGGAGTATTTTCATAACAGCGAGGTAGGCAACGATATCAACTGGAACAAGCGCCAGAGAGAGAATATCCTGAAGCTCAAATCCGGTGATCTGTATCAGGTAACCGGCGTACTTAAAGAGCTGATGTGCCGCGAGAAGCGGAAGGGGCTTTCCACCAGTGAGAGAAAAACTCTCGGCTCGGCAAAGCAG
>CAMNAT010000161.1 GCA_946531785.1 uncultured Oscillospiraceae bacterium | reverse complement strand
ATAAAGCGCTTCCGCAAGACTAATCCGTATATCGATATAACCATCTTCAACAGTGTCCGGAATATCAACCTCAGCACAATAATCGGCTATCACAACGATAAGATGGAGTATAACTTCTTAGACGATTATGACGAAAGAGGTAAGCGTGGCAAGCAAAAAGGCGATGCATGAGCGCATCGCCTTTTTTATGCTTGCTTTTTTATCAATACATGCCGCCCATTGACGGATCCATTGCCGGAGCAGCGGGTGCGGGCTCGGGCTTATCCGCAACGAGGCTCTCTGTTGTGAGCACCATCGCAGCGACCGATGCCGCGTTCTGCAGCGCTGATCTTGTTACCTTCACCGGGTCAACTATGCCCATTGTGAGCATGTCGCCGTACTCGTTTGTGAGCGCGTTATAGCCCTCGCCTGCGGGCAGACTTGAAACCTTGTCAACGATCACCGCGCCCTCAAGACCTGCATTTCTTGCGATCTGCCATGCCGGCTCCTCAAGAGCCTTGAGCACTATCTGTACACCTGTCTTTTCGTCGCCCTCTGTGGTGTCAAGCAGCTTTGCTACCTCGGGGATAACATCTATATAGCTTGTGCCGCCGCCGGCGATTATGCCTTCCTCAACGGCTGCCTTTGTAGCTGCCAGCGCGTCCTCGATCCTGAGCTTCATTTCCTTCATCTCAGTCTCTGTCGCAGCGCCTACGCGGATAACTGCAACGCCGCCTGCGAGCTTTGCAAGTCTTTCCTGAAGCTTCTCGCGGTCAAAGTCTGAGGTCGAGTTCTCTATCTCACCCTTTATAACTCTTACGCGGTCTGCGATAGCCTCCTTTGAGCCTGCGCCGTCAACGATGATGGTAAGCTCCTTGGAGATCTTGACCTGCTTAGCCTGACCGAGCATATCAACTGTAGCGTCCTTGAGCTCAAGACCTATCTCCTCGGTGATGACCTGACCGCCTGTGAGGATAGCTATATCCTGAAGCATAGCCTTTCTTCTGTCGCCGAAGCCCGGAGCCTTTACCGGAACACATACGAATGTGCCGCGGAGCTTGTTGAGAATGAGTGTCGAAAGCGCCTCGCCCTCAACATCCTCAGCGATTATCATCATCTTCTTGCCTGCCTGGACTACCTGCTCAAGAAGCGGAAGGATCTCCTGGATGTTTGAGATCTTCTTGTCTGTGATGAGGATGTACGGATCGTCTAAAACGGCCTCCATCTTGTCTGTGTCTGTTACCATGTACGGTGTGATGTAGCCGCGGTCGAACTGCATACCCTCAACTATCTCTGAATATGTCTCAGCCGTCTTTGATTCCTCGACTGTTATAACGCCGTCTGATGTTACCTTTTCCATAGCGTCAGCGATAAGCTCGCCGACCTCGTCGTTTGCAGCCGAAACTGCGGCAACTCTTGCTATGTCGTTCTTGCCCGATATCGTCTTTGCCGACTCTGCGAGCTTCTTTACAGCAGCGTCAACTGCCTTCTGGATACCCTTCTTTACTATCATCGGGTTAGCGCCTGCCGCTACATTCTTTAAGCCCTCTCTTACGAGCGCCTGAGCGAGCAAGGTAGCTGTCGTTGTACCGTCACCGGCAACATCGTTTGTCTTTGTCGCAACCTCTTTTACGAGCTGTGCGCCCATGTTCTCGAACGCATCCTCAAGCTCGATCTCCTTAGCGATCGTAACACCGTCGTTTGTGATGAGCGGTGAGCCGAACTTCTTGTCAAGAACTACATTTCTGCCCTTGGGGCCGAGTGTTATTTTAACAGTGTCTGCAAGTGTGTTTATACCCGCCTCGAGAGCGTGTCTTGCGTCCTGTCCGTATTTTATCTGTTTAGCCATGATATGTCACTCCTTATATTCTTAGTCTACTACCTTTGCCAGGATATCGCTCTGGCTTACTATCTTGTATTCCTCGCCGTCGAGCTTTACCTCTGTGCCGGCATAGCGTGATGTGAGCACCTTGTCGCCCACTTCTACCTCCATCTTTATCTCCTTGCCGTCAACGACTCCGCCGGGACCTACTGCGAGGACCTCTGCTACCTGCGGCTTTTCCTGTGATTTGGACGAGAGGATGATACCGCTCTTTGTGGTTTCCTCCGCCTCGAGCATCTTTATCACTACTCTGTCTGCTAATGGCTTTATAGTCATTTTCTATTCCTCCTTCTATAATAAAAGATTATTAAACAAAAAACATATTGTTAGCACTCGTTGTCGTTGAGTGCTAACAATACATATTATCGTTGTTTTGATGCGTTTTTTCAAGTTCCGAAATCGTGGTATAATTTGTGATTTCCTGTTAAATTCTTCAGTTTTCTTTTGATTTCTCTTGTTTTTGTAGTTTGGTAAGATTAACACTTAGTTCATAATTCAGGATAAAAAGTTCTCCATCAGCGTCAGCGCCGCCTCGGAATTATCGAATACTATGCCCTCGCGAAGTATCGCAATATCGCGGACGGGATAGGATTCCGGGCTGATCTGCTGCGCGCTCATCATGCGGCTGATGCCCTTCTCATCGACATAGAGCCGCAGCTCTGCATCCTCGAGCACAACGCGGTATTTTGTATCCTGCGCCGCGGCTGTCGATGCGGGCGGCGAGGAGATCGCCGCCGCCTCGATGACTGCCGGCTGTACCGGTGAGCTGCGCCCGATGAAAAATCCCGCGGTGAAGAATACCGCCGTTAAAAATAAATATGAGCCGGATATCAGAATATACCTGTATATAGGTCTTAATTTTTGCATATTTTACCTCCAATGCGTTATATTTACTCAGATTTTTGCCAGTTTGCAAAAAAATAATACTAAAACCTATTGAAAAATCCTGCAATTTGATATATAATACTCCGGTATAGGTATGTGATTTAACGAAATTGATCGTATATATATGAAATGGAGGCGAACGATATGGCAGACGACAGCAGACGCAGACCGGGCTCTTCAGATAATGAAAGCTTTGACTGGGAGGCATTTGACAGAAAGACATCAGGCGAAGACGGCGCTGCTCCGCGCAGACGCCGCAGACAGTCAGACAGCTCGCACAGACCCGTAAGAGGTACATCGCGCCATCAGGCTTTGGCTGATAATAATACAGACGGAGGCACAGGCACACTCAAAAAGCGCGGTAAAAAGAAAAGAAGAAAGCTCTCCGATAAGCAGATAAAATTCAGGAAGCGCTTCTGGCTCACGATACTGGGGATCTTTTTGGTATTTGCGGTAGTGGGTGCCGGAATGTGCATAGGTATGTATAAGGCGGTCGAGGGCGAGATATCCGAGATGCAGATAGAAAACCTCGCGCTCAACAACAATTCGACCATATATTATGTAGATCAGGCAGGCGCTGAGCACGAATATGAGCGGCTGCAATCCGATTCAAACCGTATATGGGTCGAATCCTCAAAGATCGCGCCGTGCTTCAAGGACGCCATCGTATCCATAGAGGATGAGCGTTATTATCAGCACAAGGGTGTGGATGTAAAGAGAACGCTCGGCGCAACGGTGGGCTTCCTGGCGGCGAAGGTCGGCATAGGCAGCGCCGATTACGGCGGCTCGACCATAACGCAGCAGGTCATCAAGAACATAACCCAGGATAACGATTTCAAGGCAACGCGAAAGATAAAGGAAATGATGCGCGCGCTCGCGCTCGAAAAGCAGCTGACAAAGGACGAGATACTCACGATGTATTGTAATGTCGTATATTTCGGCAATAACTGTAACGGCGTAGAGGCGGCGGCACAGCTTTACTTCAGTAAGTCGGCATCGGATCTCAATCTGCAGGAGGCGGCGAGCATTGCGGGTATCACGCAGTATCCTTCCGAATATGATCCGATCGCGCATCCCGACAGGAATATAGAAAAGCGTAATACTGTCCTCAAGAAGATGTATGAGCTCGGAAAAATAACCGAGCAGGAGTATCAGGCGGCATCATCGGCTCCCTTGGGGCTCAACCGCTCGTCAATTGCTGACGGACGCGGCACGACCTCGTATTTCGCCGATCAGGTGGTCAATGATATAATCAGGGATCTTATCAATGAAAAGGGCTACAGCGAGGAGTTCGCGACCCGTCAGGTATATAACGGCGGCTTCAAGATATACGCTACCGTTGATCCGCATGTACAGTCGATAATGGAGGAGATCTTTGAGACATCCTCAAACTTCCCGTCAGTCAAAAATCTCCAGTCCGCTATGGTAGTATCCGATCCGCATACGGGCGAGATCAAGGGTATCGTAGGCGGTCTCGGCGAAAAGCGTGATATCCGCGGCTGGAACAGGGCAACGCAGGCGAAGCGTCAGCCGGGTTCATCGATAAAACCGCTCTCTGTATACGGTCCCGCTATCGACCTCGGTAAGGTGACTGAGGTGGAGACCATCCGCGATGAGGAGATAACTATCGGCAGCGACAAGTGGAAGCCGAAGAACTCATATTCCGGCTTCAAGGGCGATATGATGGTAAGAGAAGCGATAGCAAGGTCGGCAAATATACCGGCGGTAAAGATACTTGACAAGGTAGGTTTGTCCAACTCCTTCGGATATTTGCAGAACAAGTTCCATATTACCACTCTCCAGGACGGTGACAGGAACTATTCGTCACTTGCTCTGGGCGGTCTTACCCAGGGTGTTACCGTAAAGGAAATGGCGGCTGCATACGGCGTATTCGTAAACAGCGGAAGATATATAACTCCGTACAGCTATACAAAGGTAGTGACACAGCCCGGCGAGATCGTGCTTGAGAATCATAAGAATGAATCACAGGCTATAAGCGAATCCGCGGCATATATAATGACCGATCTGCTTTCGGGACCTGTAAATCTTCCGTTCGGTACGGCTACCGCGGCAAAGCTGAGCTCCGGTATGCCGGCATACGGCAAGACGGGTACGACCGATGATGACTTTGACAAGTGGTTCGTTGGCTTCACCCCGTATTATGTAGGCGCGGTATGGTGCGGCTTTGACACACCGTCATCGCTGTCCAAATCGGGTGTTTCGGGCAATCCGTGTGTAACTGCGTGGAAGCTCGTAATGGACAGATTGAACGCGGATAAGACGGTGAAGCAGATAGAAAAGCCGGCATCGGTGGTAGAGGCAAGGGTATGCTCGATCAGCGGAAAGCAGCCAAATGCGGGATGCTCGACGATAACGGCATACTTCGTTGACGGAACGCAGCCCAGAGATAAGTGCTCCAACCACAGCAAGGCGGGCGGAAAAACAGACGCGACGGCTGCTCCTGCGGCAACGCGGGGCGCAGCGACACCTACACCGGCAGCCGCAACGACGGCTCCGGCATCGGGTGAAAATAAGAGCGCGACCTCAGGAGAGGCGAAGAACTCGTCATCGGGCGAGGCAAAGGGCTCAACCTCCGGCGGCAGCACAAGTTCCGGCGGCAGTGCAAGCTCCGGCGGCTCATCACATGCAGCGCCGGCGGCACCGGCAGCGCCTGCGGCTCCCGCGGCGCCGGCAGCCCCGGCGGCCCCGGCAGCACCCGCGGCTCCGGCAGGCGGCGGAGATCTTGTCGCTGAATAGTATTGATATGCATGGGGTGCTGCTTTTGGCAGCGCCCCGCTTTTGCAAGAAAAATATTACAAGTAACTTACAAATAAATTAAAATAGTAATATTCTCTTTCCAATGAGAGTATAATATGATATACTTTTTTATTATATTATTACGGCTT
>CAMNAT010000160.1 GCA_946531785.1 uncultured Oscillospiraceae bacterium | reverse complement strand
ATTGATACGGCTCGAATACCGTCTCAGCCGCTTTGCCACAAAAAGCCAGTTTAAATATGTACCCACTGCCAGTCCTATCGCTGTCCATGACGCGTCCGCAAGTCCTGTGAGGAATGCCACGCCCGGCACGCCCATCAGCAGGTAGCTCGACATATCCGACGCCTCAGCGCTCATCGCGGTAACGAACGGTCCGAGCTTGCGTCCGCCCAGATAGAAATCATCCGTCGTCTTGTTGCGACTTGAAAACCATACGCCGATACCAAGCACCAATAGCATGTATGCGACGATGGAGATCATGATATACACATTTGTACTCATTTTTATTTCCTCCAAACAAAAATTTACTCACATAATTATACACCGATAATTAACAGTTGTCAACAAATTTTTTCAAACCCCTTGACTATGAGCGAAAAAGCTACTATAATATAGACATGGAGTGAAACATATCCAAAATATTATCCACCCGGGAGGAGATTCCAATGAAGTTATTTATCGACACCGCCATTGTTGACGAGATCAGAGAGGTCAACGACATGGGCGTTATCTGCGGCGTTACCACAAACCCGTCGCTCATAGCAAAGTCAGGCAGAAAGTTTGAGGATGTAGTCAAGGAGATCACGACCATAGTTGACGGTCCGATCAGCGCCGAGGTAACAGCAAAGGATCCGGACGAGATGGTCGAGCAGGCAAAGCCTTTGGCAGCTCTGCACAAGAACATAATCATAAAGATACCGTTCAACAAGGAAGGCCTTATCGCGTGCAAGAAGATGACAGCACTCGGCATCAAGACGAATGTGACGCTCATTTTCTCAGCAGCACAGGCGCTCCTCGCTGCAAAGGCAGGCGCTACATATGTAAGCCCCTTCCTCGGCAGACTTGACGATATAGGCACAGACGGCATGAACCTCATCGAGGAGATCGTTGATGTGTTCGACGCAGATCCGGCGATAGAGACTGAGATAATCGCGGCATCGGTAAGAAACCCGATCCATGTTATCCAGGCGGCAAGACTGGGCTGCGACATCGCAACGGTACCGTACAAGGTTATCATGCAGATGCTCAACCATCCGCTCACAGTAAACGGAATAGCACAGTTTGATAAGGACTGGGCAACAGTGCCGAAGGATTGATATTTTAAAGCAATAAAATATGCCGTTCCGGATTTGGAACGGCATATTGTTTTTTAACCTTCCTGTACCTCGACCTTGGGCTTTGCGCCGGGACGGGGCTTGGAAACGATAACTCCGCGCGGACATTTCTTTGCGCAGAGTCCGCAGTTTTTGCACTTGTCATAGTCGATGACAGCGTGATTATCCACAACATGGATAGCGTCAAAGTGACATTCCTTTTCGCATAAATGACAGCCGATGCAGCCGTTTTTGCAGTACTGGTTCACAAACTTACCCGTCTCCGGATTCGAGCAGACTACCCAGTGCCGCTGTGATTTCGGGATCAGCTTTATGAGGTTCTTCGGACACTCCCTCACGCACTTGCCGCATGCCTGACACTTGGTGTCGTCAACAACGGCAACGCCGTTTATTACATGTATCGCGTCGAACGGACACGCCGCCGCGCAGCGGCCTAAGCCCACGCAGCCGGACTGGCAGCCCTTTGCGCCGCCGCCGAACTTCACCGCAGCCTTGCAGTCCTCTATGCCGTTGTACTCATATTTATACACAACGGATGCCCTGTCACCGGTACACATTACGCGCGCGACTACTTCCTTGACCTCGCCGGCTTCAACGCCCATGATGCCCGCGATCTTCTCAGCCACAGGAGCCTTGCCGACCGTACAGCCGTTTACCGGCGCGTCGCCCCTTGCGACTGCCTCGGCATATGCCGAGCAGCCCGCATATCCGCAGGAGCCGCAGTTAGCGCCCGGAAGCACCGCTTGTATCTTCTCGGCGCGCTCATCCTTCTTTACGGCAAATATGTGCGCCGCGAACGCGAGCAAGAGACCGAAGATCAGTCCGATGCCGCCCACAACGACCACTGCCATTATTATATTATTTATATCCATAAGCTCACCCTCCTATAGAAAATCCTGAGAACCCCATGAACGCTATCGCCATGAGACCCGCCGTCAAGAGAGTTATAGGGAAGCCGCGGAAGCTTTCCGGAACGGCGCGCTCATCGAGCGCCTCGCGGATGCCTGCCATAAGCACCATTGCGAGCGTGAAGCCGAGAGCGGCAAAGATGCCGTAAAGCAGCGCGAAGATGAAATTGTCCGGATAGTTCTGGACATTCAGAAGCGTTACGCCAAGCACCGCGCAGTTTGTGGTTATAAGCGGAAGATAGATGCCCAATGCGTTATACATTGCCGGCATACTCTTTTTCATAAACATCTCAACGAACTGCACGAGTCCGGCGATGATGAGTATGAATGAGATCGTCTGCAGATAGTCCAGCCCGAACGGTATCAGAAGCGCCTTGTTCACCACCCATGTGAACGCGGACGCGAGCGCCATTACGAATGTGACCGCCATACCCATGCCGATGGAGGTCTCCACCTTTTTGGATACGCCCAAGAACGGGCAGATGCCGTAGAACTTCACCATGACAAAGTTCTCGGTGAGGAGCGCGGATAACATGATAGATACTATTTGCAATACCATTACCTTACTCCCCCTTTCTCTTGCGCACGATGAAGTTTATCGTGCCGACAAGCAATCCGAGCACTATAAATCCGCCCGGCGCCATTATCATTATTCCCATAGGCTGGATAGCTCCGCCGTACAGCGGTATTCCCCAGATGGTTCCCGCGCCCAGTATCTCGCGGATAGCGGAGATTATACAGAGCGCGCCCGTGAAGCCTAAGCCCATGCCGACACCGTCGAGCGCGGACATGAACGGGTTATTTTTCGACGCGAACGCCTCGGCACGCGCGAGAATTATACAGTTAACGACGATGAGCGGTATAAACAGTCCGAGCGAGCTTGCAAGATCGGGCAGAAACGCCTGAAGGCTCATATCTATGATCGTAACGAACGCAGCGATTATTACAATATACGCCGCTATCCTCACCTTGTCCGGTATCACCTTGCGGAGAAGCGAGATGAGGAAGTTTGAGCAGACGAGCACCGCCGCCGCCGAAAGTCCCATGCCCACACCGTTCTGGAGCGAGGTGGTGACCGCAAGCGTCGGGCACATGCCCAGAAGCTGCATAAAGGTCGGGTTTTCGGTAAGGATGCCGTTCATTATCACCGAGCCGGCTGACTTTTTCTCATTTGCCATTACTTACTTCCCCCTTCCATAACTATTTCCGCTGTTTTAAGAGCAAGATTCACGCCGCGCGTAACGCCGTTAGAGGTCTTTGTCGCGCCGGAGATCGCCTGTATATGCGTATCGTCCGCGCCTGTCTTTGAGACCATGACCTCACCGGATTTGCCGCTGTACTGTTCGCGGAACGAGCTGTCAGCAGCCTTTGCGCCGAGACCCGGCGTTTCCTTCATTGCGGTTATCTCAACACCCGCGACCTTCATATCCGCGTCCACACCCGTTACGGTGACTATGCCTACATCATAGCCGGAGGTATTGGTGATGACGCATACGCCGCAGTCTGCGCCTTCTGAGTCCTTTGCCTTATATACCTCGGTTATCTCGTCCTTATCGCTGAGCGCCGCGACCTCGGGCGGTATATCCAGCTTTTCAAAGCTGTCCGCCGCGGGCAGGACCGCGCGCATGGCGTCCTGGGTTTTTTCCTCATCATTCTTTGCGATCAACGGCGCCGTAAAGCCGTTCACATACGCAAGGAGCGCCGCCGACAATGCGGTGATGAGAAACAAGATCACGCCTGTCTTTATAAGCTCCCCTACATTCAGCTTTTCCTTCACTGCACAGCACCCCCTTTGTGTCCAAACGATCTGGGTACGGTATATCTCTCAATGAGCGGCGCAGCCACGTTCATGAGCAGTATCGAGAACGATACGCCCTCGGGATAGCCGCCGAACCGTCTTATAAGGAAGGTGAACAGTCCGCAGCCGATGCCGAAGATGATCATGCCGTTCGGCGTTGTGGGCGAGGTCACATAATCGGTCGCCATGAAGAACGCGCCGAGCAGCAGACCGCCCGTTAAAAGCTGATATGCAAGATACTGAGCGTCAAACACCTGCTTGCCGAAGAAGAAGGTCATAACGGCAAACGAAATTATATACGCCGCCGGTATCCTTATGCTCACGACCCTGCGGATGAGCAGATACGCGAAGCCGATAATAAGCGCTATCGCCGATACCTCGCCTATCGTGCCGCCCTTTAAGCCGATGAGGCAGTTTGTAAGCGACGGGAGCGTTCCCTCCACGCCGTCCTTCATGATCGCGAGCGGCGTTGCCGACGATACCGCGTCGAACGGGAGGCGGAAGCTCGTCATTGCGCCCGTCCATGCGACGAGCATGAAGCAGCGCGCGCCGAGCGCGGGGTTCATAAAATTCTTACCCAGACCGCCGAACATCTGCTTTACTATGATTATCGCAAACGCCGAGCCTATGGCTACCATCCATATCGGGATATCGGGAGGCATGTTGAGGCCTATCAGAAGTCCCGTCAGTACCGCGCTGAGATCATCGAGCGTATTGCGCTTTTTCATTATCTTATTGAATATCCACTCCGAGAGCATAGCCGCCGCTATCGCCACCGCGATCACGAGCGCGGCATACCAACCGAAGAATACTATTCCGACAAGAGTGGTCGGCAGCAGCGCGAGGATCACATCGAGCATTATCCTGTTCGTGGTAAGGCTTGTGTGCAGATGCGGAGAGGATGAAACTATGTACTTATTTTCCATTCTTTGCACTCTCCTCTCTCTGTTTTCTCATTACATCCGGCTTTATCATACGGATGAACTGCAGCAGATTCTTCTTTGCCGGACAGATGTATGAGCAAAGTCCGCACTCGATACATTCCAGAACGTTATATCTCTGTGCCTGCTCGATATCGTCGCGGTGCGCCGCGTCGGCAAGCTTGAACGGCATCAGCTGCATAGGACAATGCGATACGCAGCGTCCGCAGCGGATGCAGGGTGAATCCGGATCATAGGTCTTTGGCGCGTGCAGCATAGCAAGCACGGACGATGTCGTCTTGGTAACGGCATAATCGGTGTTATACTGCGCAAGACCCATCATCGGACCGCCGGAGATGACCTTTTCCGGCGGAGCGGTGAAGCCGCCCGCCTGCTCGATAAGAAACGATACCGGCACGCCCGTCCTGACCTTGAAGTTTGACGGATTCTTGATAGCGTCACCGGATACGGTGACATTCTTCATTATCGCCGGCATTCCCTTCTTGAACGCGGCAGCGATAGCAACGGCAGTCGCGACATTTATAACTACCGCGCCGGCATCCGCCGGAAGCTTGCCCGCCGGAACATTCCTGCCTGTTACCGCCTTTATCAGCTGCTTTTCAGCGCCCTGAGGGTACTTTGTCTTGAGCCCCAGAACATGGATCTCATGGCTGCATTCCCGGCACTTTTCAAGCGCTTCGATGCCGTCAGGTTTGTTCAGCTCAACGCCTATATAGCCATCGGTCAGCCCCAGTATCTTCATTGCTATCCGCAGTCCGTAGATGATATCATCCGGCTGCTCGAGCATGAAGCGGTGGTCTGAGGTTATGTACGGCTCACACTCCGCGCCGTTTACGATGACATAGTCCACCCTCTGCCTCGGACTGAGCTTTACATGCGTCGGGAAGC
>CAMNAT010000159.1 GCA_946531785.1 uncultured Oscillospiraceae bacterium | reverse complement strand
ATCGACAGCTATATTGAACCCCGCTATCACCGCGGCCACCGCCGAAAGCGACAGGAAGAATATTATCAGATATTTCCGCAGACTCACTGCGGCACCCCCTTTTTATCAGAACTGGAAGTACAGGAAGTTGGACACCTGCCCCATGAAGAACAACGAGGCCGCCAGAAGCACCGCGGAGTACACCGCATACCGCGCCTTCGGCTCAAAGCGTTCGGCGATCTCGCCTGAGTTTTTAAAGCCGAAAATGATGATCGCCGAGAATATCAGCATTCCTACAATGCCCCAACTACCCGAGATATACGCCGACCACTGCGCGGCAAGCTCGCCCAACGGAACGGGCGTGAACATCACCTTATAGACCTCGAACGCCTGAGCGGTGTTGAGCGCGTCAAACAGCACGCGGACAAGCACCGAGAAAAAGAAGGTGAGCGCCCACGCGAGCGGGAACGGCAGCTTTTTGCGGTGCAGCGTCATGATGTTAGCGAAGCAGACAAATATTCCGTTCGCAACGCCCCATGCGACAAAATGCCAGCCCGCGCCGTGCCACAAGCCCGACACGATGAAGGTTATGAGCGTCGCAAGGATCAGCTTTACCACTCCGTCACCGAAGTGGAATATGTTCTTGAACACATTGTCATTCAGGAAATTTGACACTGTTATGTTCCATCTGCGCCAGAAGTCCGCAAAGTTCCGCGCCTTATACGGCGAGTTGAAGTTCTGGGGCAGGTCGATGTTAAAGAACTTACCGAGCCCGAGCGCCATATCTATATAGCCCGAGAAATCGAAGTAGTATGCAAATGTATATGCCAATACCGCGCTCCATGCCCTGAATATGCCGCTCATATCACTGCCGTTATAGTATGCCGCCGCATGGGTTATGAGAGGATCGGCAATGACTATCTTTTTGAAGCAGCCTATAGCAAAGAGCAGGATGCCCAGCATTATACCCTTCTTATCAACACGCAGCAGATTCTTTTCCGAAAGCTGCGGCATTATATCATCATGCGTCACGACAGGTCCAACTATCAGCTGCGGGAAGAAGGTGACGAATACCATATAGTCTATGAACGAATAGCCCTTCGCGTCGCCTGAGAAGCTGTCGGCAAGATACGATATGAGCTGGAATGTATAGAACGATATGCCCAGAGGCAGTATTATGTGCAGCAGCGGTATATCCGCGCCCGTGAGCCGGTTGAAGTTCTCGAGGAAGAAGTTGCTGTATTTGAAATAGAACAGCAGCCCGAGATTTTCCGCCACGCCTATCACCATGAGCAGCACCCGCTGCCATTGCTTAACGCCGTCCCTTTGCAGTCCGCGGCTTATGAAAAAGTTGAATATCGCGGTAAAGAAAAGCACCGGAAAGAACCGCGGATCGCCGAAGCCGTAAAAGAACAGCGACGCAAGCACAAGCCATATCTTCATTGCGTTTATCTTTCCGAATTTCCTGAGCACGGCATAGCCCGCAAACACTATCGGGAAAAACAGAAAAATAAATATATATGATGAAAAAATCATGTTATATCTCCATTATATGATAATTATCCATTAAACATTGTAGCATATAATCCTCGAAAAGTCAAGAAAACAAGGAAAAACCGTCGCTTATGCGGCGGTTTCCCATACTATGTTCTTTTCTTTTTAAATACATTCCGGCGAAGTCTGCCGAAAAATCCGTCCTCAAGATGTATGTTTATCTCCGCGCCTATCAAAAGCATGTAGATACAGACATATATCCACATCATCAGAAGTATTATCGCGGTAAGGCTGCCGTATATCAGCGAGTATTTTGAAAAATAATCGACATATACCGAGAACAGCCACGAAAATATCATCCATCCGATAGTTGTGAGCACCGCGCCCGGCAGCTGCCTTACAAATCTCATCCTCCGCTGCGGCAGAAAGGTGAATATCCCCGCGAACACAAGCACGAGCAGCACGAAAAATATCGGGAATTTCAGCCTGAACAGCTCCGTTATCGGATTGTTTTCTATCATAAGCTTCTCGTCCCAAAGTGCTAAAAGCGCATTGCCAAAGATCAGTATGACCGCTGTTGCCGCGATAACAAAGAGCAGGACTATGTTATAAAAAAACGATGCCAGCCTTGCCGAAAGCCAGTTGTACGGTCGAACATAGCCCGCTATCTGGTTCAGTCCGCAGTAGATAGCCATCGTCCCGCGCGAGGATGACCACAGCGCCACAAAGACCGTAACGGACAGTGCAGCCATGGACTCTGAGCGCCGGAACACCTCGTTGATCACCTGCGAAAGATACCCCGATACCTGAACCGGGAACGCAACACGGATCGTTTCGTGTACCTCATTTATATCGATCGGTACGATATATTTAAGACTGAGTATGACCACCATCAGAAACGGTATAGCCGAGAATACCGTGAAGAATGCAGCCTGAGCCGCAAACTGCGGCACATAGTCATTACGCATATCCTCTATAAATATCAGATAATGCCGCAAAAACGAGTGACCGCGCTGCATCCTTCCGTTCCGCTTTTTTATAAAGCCATTACATGCGTCGTCTATATTTCCCCTGAGCTCACCTATATTCTCCTTGAGCTCACCCTTGAGCTCATCTATCTTGATATCCTTTATCTTCATAAGAAACACCTCCTGAATATGGGAGTATATCTTAGTATATCATTTGTTCATAATTCTGTCCAGCTATTTTTTCTAAAAAGTTTTTTACAGCTATTTTACGACCGAGATGCCCGCGCTGCGCCCTGCCGCCGCCTTATACGCCGCGGATATCGCGCGGATCGCGCTGTCCGTTTTCTCCTCCTCCACGATAGCCACTACGCCCATATCGGTGATCTTCGCCGCGCACACTCCGTCCGCCGCGCGTGCCGCACGCACTGCCGCAAGCGGCAGTTCGCGGAAGCTGAACAGCAGCTCCGCGGAATGCTGAGATTCATTGATCATATCAAAAAGTACATCCTCGCGGCATTTTTTGAGCGCCTGCGCCGCAACGACTATCCTCATCCGCTCCCCGTCCGAGAATCTCGCAAGCGCCTTTTTATCGGCAGCCTTCCGCGGCCGCTCGGTGCGGATGAGCAGCACACGCTTGTGCAGAAGCGGAAGCGGCAGCTGCCGCGGTATCCCGCAGGTCACATACGCGCACCAGCCGCTGCTGCCGTAAAGGTCGCAAAGCTCTGTCATCGTGCCGCCCATGCGCGGTCTGAGCCGCCGCATATCGCACAGCAGCTTCATGATCACATACTCCTCCGCCTCGCGGCTTGCAGCCATGCCCGGCATATCGGTCTTATACAGTATCTGCGCGCCCCTGCCGTGCGGCGCGAAATGAACATCACACTCATCAGAATCGGCGTTGATTATACGCAGGACATCGCCGCACTGCCTGCCGTAAGCGCGCACTCCGCACCCCATCGCAAAGGCAAGCGTGTGCGTGCCGCAGTCGAGCAGGACACACGGCAGTCCCACCCTTTCAAAATACAGCGTGCCCGACGCCTCGCCGTAGCGGCTGTAGAAATCATTCTTCAGATCTGCAGATTTTTCGGTATACATTGCAATTTCCCCCGTTTTTAGCATTTATTAATCTCAGTTTGCCCGAAAAAACTGTTGACAATTCGTGATAAAGTCTGTATAATATACCCATAAATTTATTTTGAAAGGTATGATGACAAGTCATGGCACAGGAAAAGGAATATATATTGACCGCCGAGGGTAAGGAAAAGCTCGAGGCGGAGCTTAACCAACTGAAGAATGTCACCCGTAAAGAAGTATCGGAAAAGATCAAGGAGGCGCGCTCCTTCGGCGACCTCTCCGAGAACGCAGAGTACGACGCGGCAAAGGATGAGCAGGCAGCGGTCGAGTCAAGGATAAACATGATCGAGCACATGCTCAAGTATGCGAAGGTCGTCGATGTCGATTCAAACGATATCGTTACCGTCGGCAAAAAGGTCGTTCTCTCATTCCACGGCGCGCTTGCCGAGGAGATGGAGATGGTCGGCGAGCAGACATACACGATAGTCGGCTCGACAGAGGCTGACCCGAACGAGAATAAGCTTTCATTCGAGTCACCCATCGGCGCCGCATGCATCAACAAGTCAGTAGGTGACGAGGTATCTGCCGAAACACCCGCAGGCGAGGTGCAGTTCACTATCCTCAGCATAGACAGAGCCGTTTAATACAGAATATTCAGATACCGCGCGATAATGCGCGGTATTTTTTTTATCCGGCGGCATATACATAATTACCGGCTTATGTGAGGTGTTGTTATTGAAAAACATTCTTATCGTTTCATATTCCTTTACCGCGGCGCTCATAGGCGCCGGATTTGCGTCCGGAGGTGAGATCCTCGGCTATTTCGCAGTGTTCGGCAGAAACGGGATATGGGGCATACTTTTCTTTGCGGCGGTATGCGCTGCGTTTCTTTTTGCGGTGTTTTCGCTTTGCCGGAAATACGACGCGCATTCCTTTGACGAGCTGCTGAATATAACCGGAGACCGTCGCATCATGCGTGCGATACGGATATTTACCGCCATATTTTCATTTTGTGTATTTTCTGCAATGCTCTCAGCCATCGGCGAGGGACTTGCGTATTTCGGGATACCGCCGAGAGTGGGCGCATGTGCTGCCGCGGTAATGTGCGCTGTACTTCTTTGCACCGGCACAGCGCGCGCCCTTGATCTCAACGGGATAATAGGGCTTATCCTGACGGCAGCGGTCATTACCTGCTGCCTTTATATCCTCCGCTACCGCGAGCATCACGCATATTTCTCGTTAACACCCGCTATCGGCAGCGCCGCGGCTTATTCCGGCTACAACCTCTGCTCCGCCCTGCCCGTTCTCGCGGTGCTGAGCCGCAGACTAAGAACGCGCGCCGATGCGGCGACAGCCGCTCTGGTCTCGTCCGGCGCTGTCCTTATCATGATGGGGCTGATGTTTACTATCCTGTCCATGTATCACGGGCGCATACCTCTGGGCGAGCTGCCCATGCTCACGCTTGCCGCGCGGCAGAATACGGTATTTGCCGCAATTTATTGCGCTGTGATAATCACAGCATCCGCAACGACGCTAATAGCCTCTGGCGGCGGCATACTTGAAGCTGTCGGAAAATCTGACGGCTTTTTGTACCCCGTTATTCTTTCGGCACTGGGCTTTTTTGTCTCGGGCTTTGGTTTTACGGGACTTGTGAACACAGCCTACCGCATCTGCGGCATTGCAGGGATACCTCTTATGCTGTACATATTTTTTCTGTATTTTGCATCATTCAAAAAAGATGATTTTAAGAGCAAATCAAAGCATACCGTCGTTTTTTAGAGCTATTATTATTTTATATCGCAAAAACAACGATTTTTGTATTTGCAAATGACATGAAGTTATGGTATTATTATTTGGTCGCAGAAGATAGGGATAAAAAAGAATCGACGGGATGTAGCGCAGTTTGGTAGCGCATCTGGTTTGGGACCAGAGGGCCGCAGGTTCGAATCCTGTCATCCCGACCATTGATTTTGGACATGGGAGTTTAGCTCAGCTGGGAGAGCATCTGCCTTACAAGCAGAGGGTCACAGGTTCGAGCCCTGTAACTCCCACCAAGATTGCATTGGCGAGCAGGACGCGAAAGCGTCCGACCAGCCAAATCAAAATCTAATAAATGCTGGTGTAGCTCAATTGGTAGAGCAGCTGATTTGTAATCAGCAGGTCGCGGGTTCGAGTCCCATCACCAGCTCCAGGGAGAGTTCCCGAGTGGCCAAAGGGGGCAGACTGTAAATCTGTTGCTTTCAGCT
>CAMNAT010000158.1 GCA_946531785.1 uncultured Oscillospiraceae bacterium | reverse complement strand
GGGGTACCCGTGTGTCTTGTTTCCCCCACGGGCTGCAAACTCCCACTCGGCTTCGGTTGGGATCCTGAAGTTGTGCCCTGTGAGCGCGTTCAGCTTTTCACGGTAGACTTTGCGCATATATCCGACATGCGTCGCATAATGCCCGAGATCAATGAACTTAGACAGCGTTACCTGCTCGATCCTTGATACCCGGTTTGAATAAAATGTGCGCATCTTAAATAGTCTTTGGACTATATCCTCTGAAGCGACAAAGTACGCTATTTTCATAGACGGTGCGATGGTGTTTGAGAACGAGTCGATATATATGACATTCTTCCCGCTCATGCGCTCCCAGAGCGTTTTATAATCATTCTTCTCGGTATATGTGTAGCCGCTGCCATCCTCGATTACATACCGCTCATCGCCCGCCCAGCTTACGATATCCTCTATCCGCTCCTCCGGCAATGTAGCGCCTGTCGGAAGATCGTGCACAGGCATCTGGAACAGCACGCCCCTGTCGAACCTGTCAAGCCCGCTTGTTATGAGTCCGTCAAAATCGTTATCAAGATGCGCTATATCAATACCCGCCGAGCGCGCCGCCTCGACCACTCTCAGATTGCAGCAGTTGTTCATTATTGCTGTGCTGCCGCGCCCGAGCACCATGAAAAGCTCGCGCACAACATCGTCACCGCCCGGGCCGATAACGATCTGCTCCGTTTTGCACTTTATCCCGCGCGTTCTGAAAAGCAGCCGCCGTATGCTCTTTCTGAGCCGCCACTCCCCCTGCTTTTCGCCATGCTGAAAGAGACCGGTATCCTCTTTTATCGTGCTCCTTGTAAGCCTTGACCATTCCGCGAACGGCAGCTTTGAGGTCTCGACGCCGTTCATGCTGAAATTATATTTTATATTGCTGTTTACGCGCCTTATATCCTCCCATACACGATCGCCGGATACATAGTAGCCGCTGCCGACACGCGAGGTTATATAGCCGTCCGCAAGCAGCCGTCCGTAGGCGTTATCCACCGTGCGCTGCGCAACACCAAGCTTGTCTGCGAGCCTGCGCCGCGGCGGAAGCTTTTCACCCGCCGAGCGGTAGCCGTTTATGATCTCCTCCGCTATGCTGTCGCATATCTGGATATATATAGGGATATCCGAGCTTTTATCTATCTTCATGCCGCCTCGCCTCCTGATTATATTATAGCCCGCAGCATGGCGGTTTGTCAATAGATAAAAACAAATCGGTCTAAATTGTTTTTATATGATTGGCACTACACAAAAACAAGACAGCGGTGTAAAATTATAGTGTCTAAATAAATTTTAAAGGAGGAATTTTTATGAACATAAAAAAAGCGCTGTCACTCCTGACAGCCGCAGCACTGAGCATAAGCTCGTTTGCGGCATTGGCAGTGACGGCAAGTGCGGATGTAACAACAATCCCCATAACCTTTTATGCCGTTGCTGATAATGACACAACGACACAAAATCCAATAAAACGTGAAGAAACCGGCAATGGTGACTATAAAAACGGTCGTGTTTGCGGCAACGAAACATCACAACAATTGAACTCCGACACCAGCGCAAAGATGAAAGAGTTATGGGGCGGAAACTCTGATGCTACAGTAATCAACAGTGAGTATACAAAGTATTACTATGACTATATAGGAACCGGATATGGCACACCGTACATAGAAGTAACTAATCTTGCTGCAGGAACATATGCAATGTTTTATCTTGGTAAAAACAATTATGATGGTACACATGACATAGAAAATGTTACTTTTACAGATATGTCAGATGATCCAGTGAGCACCGCAAGTTATGAAGCATACGGGGCGCGAAATATCGGCGAACTTGTTGTGCATAAGTTCCAACTTAGTTTTACAGAAAGCTTTACCGGAAAAATCAAGTTTGTAAACACCACCTCTGGCTTATACCTACCGGATCTCTATGCTATCAAAATCACAAATGATACATTTGATGTCGGAAGTATAACAAATAAGAGTATAGTGCATACATTATCACCCGGCGAAGATTCAATTTACAGATGCTCCTCAGCAAACAGTAAGGTTGAAAACGGAAAAACAGACAATCTCCAGACAACCAACAAAAAAGCAATTATTAAGTATCCGGATATAGATTTCACCGGAACTAATATACATGCAGTTCAGGTAAGTGGTGCAACAAACAATAAGGGCAATATATCTCTTTATATAAACGGCACGTGTATCGGCACAATGTCAAACTTTAGTACGGGTAGCTACAGTGATTATAAAGATATAACCTTTACTAATATAAACAGCTCCAATTTAAAAGGTGATGTAATGCTCGTTATCGAAAACGACGGTAGCTACGCAGGCAACTACGGAGCAATAAAGCTATACTCAGAAGCTTCACTTAATACCGTTTATAAAGCAACTGATCTTTTCTCGTGTGCTGGCACAACAGGCACAATAGTTAGATCAGGAAGCTATACAAACGAAGAAAACTATAAGAACTATGGTGCTCCTTTTGGTAGTTTTCATAATATAACAACAGAGAATTATCCAAAATATGCAACAAAAAACAGTGGCAGTCCGATATTGGCATTTGGTAATCTTGCTTCGGGAACATACACTGTCAGTATATTAGTCCGCGAATGGTATCAGTATTATCCTGACATATATCTTGATGGAACAGAAACCAGTAACAGAATATATCAAGGTTCATCAAAATCATTAGATTGGTTTGCAAACGAAAGTGATTCTTCTCAGAAAATCGCTATTGAACAAGCGACTTTTACAATAAATGACAGCGAGAATCACTTTATAATAATAGATACAACCAACAATGATATCCGCGGTATACTAGCAGTGATTGTGACAGCACCAGGTTATAGCAGCTTTAATTCTTCAGATATAAGCAATGGTAAAGGTATCGGGACACTTTCTGACACCGGCAGCAGCTATCAGCGTTTCGCTGAAAAGGGCGGCGCTCTTGCGGATGCATATATGACAAGCATCGACTTTGACAAACAGTATGCTGCAAACGGTCTTAAGTGGTGCATTTATAAAACAGGCGAAACCAAACACGCAGAAATAACTGCGACAGACACCACCATCTCCGGCGGTACGGTCTACTTCGGTCTTGTTTTGACCGGTACAGAAGACGAACTTAACAGCATCACTAATGTCGAATTAAGATAAGGAGGTTGTTGAAAATGAGAATGGAATTTAAAAACCCGGAAATACTGATCTCCTTGTTCAGCCCGGAGGATATTGTTACAACAAGTAACGGCAATGTAACAGCTGCTGAGAATGCTATAAAAATGATAGCATCTTCTTATGAAAGCAGTGCATCAGCAAACACATTGTCAGCAGCTATTTCAGAACTGAAATTTATTGAAGATTAATAATACGTATTATTAAGAAATTTATTTAGACATAGCCGCCGCAGATGCGCACTGCGGCGGCATATTTTTAACACGACAGACAAAAGGAAGGTCGGAGATACATGGGACTTGAAAACGGGATGAGCTTTAATGTTGAGAAGCTGAGCGAGACAGCCTCCGAGGGGATGAGCCAATCGCATATCCATGACTATTATGAGATATACTATCTGCTTGAGGGCAAACGGCGGTTTATGATAAACCACACGCTCTATGACATCGTTCCGCAGGATATTATGCTTATAAATAAAACTGATGTCCATATTTCGCAGCCGGCGGATAAAGAAAAGAAATATGCAAGGTATCTGCTCACATTCAATGATGTGTTCGTGAGCGATTTCGGCAGGAGCATAGACAAAAAGCTGATACCGCAGCTATTTGAGGAAAAGCGGCTGCATATGTCCGATACCGCGCATAACAGGATGAACCGGCTGCTGCAAAAGGCAACGGCTAATCTCAACTCCACAGATATTTATTCAGAGCACTTTGCGAAGCTCGCAGTCATGGAAATACTGGTCACACTGAGCCGGTATCGCAGCAGCAGTGACGGGCTGATACACCATAACAACACCGTATCCGTATATGACGAGCGCATACAGGAGGTATGCCGATATATGTTCAACAATTACAACAAGCCCATAACACTGGAGAGCGCCGCAAGGATCGCGTATATGAGCCCGAACTATCTTTCAAGGCAGTTCAGGCGCGCAACGGGCTTCTGCTTCCGGGACTACCTCAACAACATCCGTATAAAAATGGCAGCGGATATGCTGATGGAACCGGATATGTCCATCTCAGAGATCGCAGGATTCTGCGGGTTCCGCGACAGCAACTATTTCGGCGATGTGTTCCGCCGCATCACCGGCGTCTCGCCAAACAAGTACCGCAAGGAGCATTATGTGAAATGAAAAAAACAACGCAAAGCGTTGCCGAGATAAATCAGCAATTTCTTATAAATTAAAAACTCAGAGAGATAATTCCCTCTGAGTTTTTGTTTGCGAATCGATCAGAACAGAGTCTCTAAATTCTGATAGTCTACATTATACACCTTTCCGTATTGTGAGGCTTCACCCATCGTATCGATCGGGACGCTTTCACTGTTTGCCGACAAGGTCACAATATTCTCATCATTGAAGCTCCTGATATCCATCTCAGGATAGTTATATTTTTTCATTGCCGCCATCTCCTTATTCACTTAATGTTATCCTCAGGCTCTGTGCTGTAGCCTCGTCGGGGATATTGTATATCTGTATACCGTAATCTATACTTCCGTTGCCGGTTATAACAGGGGCATTCGATAACGACCACGCGCCCACGGCGGTATCTCCGTTATACACAATTATCCGGTTATAGCTGTCTGCCCCATCGAACTGCACGCTGAAGCCCTTTCTGTAAAGCGTATTTCCGTTTCCGTCGTCATACTCTTTTGTATCCATCGCTGTTGCCTCAAGCTCATTTCCCAGCTCTACATCGCCTATCGTAAAATATCCCACTTCCGGCTCAGTTGAGCTGCCGCCGCCAAAGCTTACGCGGTAGATCCCATCAGCTATGCCGGACAAAAGCATGAAATTCACACTTTCTGAGAATGCATCATCACTCTGGTTTATATATACTATATCCTCCGCGGTGATGTCGCCGTTATCTTTAGTAATTACAACTGTCTTCCTCCCCGCTGCGTTAACTCCTTTCAGCGCATATTCCTCAGCATCATAATTGCTTGTATAGTCTGCCGCCATCACCGCCGCCGGCAGTGCTATGGCTGCCGCGGCTGTGATACACGCGATAATTTTCTTTATATCCATTTATCTGCTCCTTTGCATCAATCCGTATACTTTAAGGTGATATAGTCTTGATTTCCGCAATATTTATTGCCGGTATTGAGCTTTACAAACAATCCGTATGTTCCCGTCTTTGTTGTGGTAACCTTTGCCGAATTGCTTAAGAATGTTGTCCAGTTGTTAGTGACAGTCGCAAACGGACCTACGGTGCATATAACACTATCGTTTGTAAGCAGCGCCTGAATATCAGTCTTTGATGCATCGGATACATCCATACCGGACACATCGACCGCATACCATACTGCGGTAATGTTGTCGTTACCGTCACCATCTCTGTTCCGTACCGCCGTGATCTGCTCTATCGCTTTCAGATCATCAAGCAACTGCTCACCAAAGTAGAATATGTCACCGTTCCTGGTAGAATCAACATCCTTGCCGCCGCTTGCACCGGAACCTTCCTTGATCACAGCATCTGTTACCCATGACTTTATATAGCTTTCAAACTCGATCTTCTTATCCTCCGGCACGGCTGTAGGCTCCGGCTCCTCGGTCACCTCCGGCTCGGTGCCGTCATAGGTATATACCTCCGAATACGGGTTTCCGTTTTCAAGCGAATCCCATACAT
>CAMNAT010000157.1 GCA_946531785.1 uncultured Oscillospiraceae bacterium | reverse complement strand
CGCCCGTTTCCTTTTCCAGCTTCTTTGCCGCATTTTCATTTTCTTTATAGGTAAAAAACACGCGGAAGCCGTTTTTCATAAAAGCTCTTACACATGCCGCGCCTATGCCGCGGCTCCCGCCGGTTATAAGTACATTTTTCATACACTATCCTCCGGCTTTTCCATGGGAATGAATGTCTTTATAATTTTCTTGGTTTTTTTCTCCCGGCACGCGTCCTCGGCTTCCTTCATGAGAAGTATCTGTGAATCAAGCTTCTTTTTCCCGCGCAGATCTGTTTTTGAATACTCACCGTCGATCTGCACAGAGGCTCGCAGGGTATCGGATAGCTGAGCATCCAGCACATGCATGATCTCCGCCTTTATACCTTCGTCCTCTATCGGGAACATTATCTCTATACGCTTATCCAGATTCCTGTTCATCCAGTCCGCGGACGCGCAGAATATATCCTCCTCGCCGTCATTATAGAAATAGTAGATACGCGCATGCTCAAGATATCGTCCGGTTATCGAGCGGACTGTTATATTTTCCGACAAGCCCTTTGCCTGCGCCCTCAGACAGCAGATACCTCTGACGATAAGGTCTATCTTAACTCCCGCGGCAGATGCCTTGTAAAGGAGAGCAATTATTCTCGGATCAACGAGCGAATTCATCTTTGCTATTATATGCGCCTTCCGTCCTGCCTTGGCATGGCTTATCTCGCGCTCTATCAGCTTTTCAGTGCGCTCCCTCAGCCATATAGGCGCGATGATAAGCTTATTCCAATGCTTCGGCTCGGAAAAGCCGGATATCATATTGAAGAACGCTCCGGAATCATCGCCGTATTCTCTGCGGCAGGTCATTATGCCCATGTCAGTATAGAAATGCGCTGTAACATCGTTATAGTTGCCTGTCGCAAGATGCACATATTTTATTATGCCCGTATCCTCTCGTCTTATTATCTCGGTTATCTTTGAATGAGTCTTTAATCCCCTGACTCCGTATATGACATGGCAGCCCGCTTTTTCGAGTTTCCGCGCCCATACTATGTTATTACTCTCGTCAAATCTCGCCTTCAGCTCGACAAGCACCGTTACCGCCTTGCCGTTCTGCGCCGCTATTTCAAGAGCGCGGATGATGGGGGAGTTGCCGCTCACGCGGTAAAGAGTCTGCTTTATCGCAAGCGTTTCCTTATCGGCTGCCGCTTCCTCAACAAATCTCACCACCGGCTCAAAGGATGAATACGGATGATGGAAGAACAGATCTCCTTTTTTGATCTCGTCAAAGATGCTTTCGCATCCGACAAGCCTTTTTTCAGTTTGAGATGTGAACGGCTCATATTTATATTTATCATCTCCGGCTGAATAGATCTTATTCAGGAATGTCAGATCTATCGGACCGTTTATAAGATAGATGTCGCTCTTTTTCACATTCAGCTCCTTACAGATCATCTGAAGAAGCTCCTTGTCTATGCTGTCATCCGTTTCAAGTCTTATGACCTCGCTGCGCTCGCGCTTTTTAAGACTCTTCTGCACCTCATGCATAAGGTCGTCTATATCATCCTCATCAAGCGGTATATCCGCGTCACGCATGACCCGGTAAACACTGCTGTTTATTATCTCATAGCTTGTGAAAAGCTCCGGAAGATAGGTCTTTATCACATCCTCTATAAGTATAAAGGTATCCTCACCCGGAAGCTGTATCACCCTCGGACATATCCCCGGCACCTGAACGGTAACAAAGCCCTTCTTTCCCTTTCTCTCAACGAGCGCGCAGATATTGAGCGCCCTGTTATGTATGAGAGGGAAGGGGCGTGAAGAATCCACCGCCATTGGCGTGAGGATAGGATATATTTCTCTGTGATAATATTCGTCTATATACTTTTTTTCATCATCCGTAAGCTTTTTTACAGTGGTTATATTTATATTTTCCTTTTTAAGCAGCGGAATAAGACTCCTTGAATATGTCGAATACTGCATATCTGTGAGCCTGTGAGTTTTTTCGGATATCGCCGCAAGCTGCTCCTTTGCGGTCATGCCCGCTGCATCTCGCTTTTTTGACGAGCCTGCGTTTTTAAGCGAAGCGACGCGCACCATGAAGAACTCATCAAGATTAGAAGCGGTTATTGCCAGGAATTTTACTCTTTCAAGCAGCGGATGATTTTTATCCCGCGCCTCATTAAGTATCCTGAAATTGAAGTCGAGCCAGGACAGCTCGCGGTTTATATAGTTTTCCGGTCTCATATATTTATCCATATTAGCTCCTCTTTAAAACAGCCTTTATACCAAACACTTCTTCAAAAAATCTTGCGCTCTCGCTGAACTGCCATTGCTCCATTGTGATATCATTATCAGCCGTTGCCGTTATCGTGAGCTCGTCATTTTTCAATGCTACCCTGATGCTCTTTATATTCTGTCTGTACTCGCAGTCAAGGGCTGTAGCAATAGATAATATCGACGATAGCTTTGATATCCTCAGCCTTCTTGATTTTGAAAGATATCTGTATTCCTCTGTCTCTTTATTTATCCCGTTTTTAAACAACAGAACATACGCTATCATATCATTCTCGCGGTTTGACAAGCCCAGAAGCTTGCTCGATATCTTTATATTATACGAATGACGGCATATATCGTTAATATCTATATACATACCCGTATCGGCATAGATCGCGGCAACCTTTAATATCAGCTCGTCATATTTTGACAGCCCGAATTTTTTTGATAACGCCTTGAATATCTCCGAACAATACTCCATCGTCTTCTGCGCGTGAGCCTTGTTTATATTATATCTTCCGGCATAATACATTGCGCTCGATAAAATATCATTTGTAAATATATGCTTTGTATGAGTGAATTTTGTTTTTTCCGCATACTCAACGCAGATACCGTCGGTGAACTCAACGCTCGGCATATACAGCTTTTTCCCTTTTATGAACGGTATATATAAAAGCAACGACGCCATTATCCGGCGTGAATCCTCATATGTGAAGCCGTATTTATCCCCGAACTCATAAAAGCCGGACTCCACTATCTCATTATACAGCTCCTCGAATTTTTCAGCCTTTATCATATCCTTTTTAACGCCGAGAGCCGACCGTATATTATCAGACTGCGAGCCGGTTATTATAACCGACTCATAGCTTGGGTCTGTAAACACATTACCCTTATAAAGATCGAGCATATTATTTATATGCTTCTTTACAAGCTCTGAAAATTCTATCGTAGAATTGTTCACGCCCGACATTATCTCTATCATACGCATAGAGCCGAGCGGCAGATCCTGCGAAAATTTAAGCTCCGATCCCTCATAGCTCGATATCTGAGCACCGCCTGCCGACACATCTATTATAAGCGCACCGCCGGCTATGATATCGTCAAATTTTTTCATATTTAAAGCAAGCGCCTTATGATGAAGGAATATCTCCTCCTCATTTGAAACTATGCCCATCTTAAGACCTGTCCTTATGAGTATCTGATCTCTTATATACTCGCTGTTTTCAGCCTCGCGCACAGCCGAGGTCGCATAGCAGATATATTCCGTCACGCCGTACTCGTTCATAACGCGCTTGAAGCTTTCAAGACATGAGCATATCTCATTTGTAAGCTCATAGCTGATCTTGCCCGTGTTATATGCTTCCTTTCCGATAGAAAGATTACTCTGGCACGAGTCAATTACCGTTATCCCGCTCTCCTTGCTGAGCTGGAATATCTTCATGCTCAGCTGTGACGAGCCTATATCTATTGCCGCAAAAAGTGTTATCTTAGCCATTTTCTTTCTCCAACCTTCTCATATTTTTAAGCTCCGCTGCCGCCATAAATATTGCTACCATCGCGGACAGAAAATCACATAACGGCCCTGTAAATAATATTCCGTCCATTCCCATAAAAGCCGGAAGTACTACAAGCACCGGCAGAAAGAATACTATCTGCCTTGAAAGTGAGAGTATTATACCCCTTACCGGCTTTCCGATAGATGTGAAAAATGTCGATACTATAGGCTGCAGAGAATTCAGGAAGGTAAAGAACAGGAATATCCTGAAAAACTTTGCGCCGAACTCGAAATATTTTTCATCCGCGTTCCCGAAAACAGAAAGGATCTTATCGGGTATCGTCTGAAAGAATATACAGGCGATAAGCGATATCCCTATCCCGGCAGCCACCGCCACCAAAAACGCATCCTTCACACGCTTATAATTCTTCGCTCCGTAATTAAAGCTCTCTATCGGCTGAGATCCCTGACCGATACCTATAACAACAGAGAATAATATCTGATTGACCTTCATAACGATACCCACACAGGCGAGAGCTGTTTCCGCTCCGTATTCCGAAAGCGAGCCGTAATAATTAAGGGAATTATTCATAACTATTATCACTATCATCATGGCTATCTGGTTTATAAACGAAGCCATTCCGATGGATGCAGCCTTTAATGTATATTCCTTTTTTATTATAAAATGCTTCTTTTCGAGCTTTACGGTCTTATATCTGAAAAGATATGAAAAAATAAGAGCAGATGAGCATATCTGACCTATCACCGTAGCTATCGCCGCGCCTGCCATTCCCCATCCGAATACCATGACAAAGAGAGCGTCAAGGATCGTATTTATAACCGCTCCCGTTATATTACATATCATAGTCATCTGCGGGCTTCCGTCGGCGCGGATTAAATGGCCTCCGCCTCCGGTTATTATGAGAAACGGAAATCCGATCGCCGTTATGCTGACATAGTCTCTTGCATATGGCATTACATTTTCCGGCGAGCCGAAGAACCTCAGCATCGGATCAAGAAATATAAGTGTTATCACCGCTAAAACGATACCCGATATCGCAAGCATAGAATACGAGTTTCCTGCAAAATACGGAGCCTTTTCCTTTTCGCCGCGACCCAGCGAAAGATTGAAGCAGGACGCGCCGCCTATGCCGAACATGAGAGCGAGTGATATACACATCGTAGAGAGGGGGAAGGCTATATTTGTCGCCGCATTCCCCAGAGGTCCTATGGCCTGTCCGATAAAAAGCTGATCTACTATATTATATAAAGCCCCGACGAGCATCGCAACAATACTCGGCACCGCGAATTTTACCATAAGCCCCGGTATAGGCGCATACGCCAACGGATTTCTGTTTTCATTAGTCATTTTAATATCACCTGAATATCTTTTTCTTCATATATAATATAATTATAACACAAAAAAACCTAAATTCAAGTTTTTAAAAATAAAATATTGCAATAAATCACGATTTATGATATAATATAATGTGAGTAATTATTCACTTTATGACAAAAGGAGCGTGAAATATGGACTGCAATAAGATCTGGGAACAGATACAGGATGCTGTTAAGAGCTCTATGCTCAATGAGATAAGCTATAATGTTCATGTCAGACCCGCTGTTGCCGTAGCCTTCAATGATTCGGTATTCACGATAGCCGTTCCGACTACCATAAACCGTAATATGATAGAATACAGATTCAAGAAAAAGATCGAAAGCATACTGGAGGCACATTTAGGTCAGAGGATAACTCTTGATATAATACTTGAGGATGAAAAGGACGCATATATAAATAATGACGGAAAAAAGATAAACGAGCCTCAGTATGAAAGCACCGGACTTAACGAAAAATATACCTTTGAAAATTTCGTAATAGGCTCATCGAATGAATATGCCGCATCTGCTGCGATCAGCACCAGTGAAAATCCCGGAAAAATATATAATCCTCTTTTCCTTTACGGAAACTCCGGACTCGGAAAAACACATCTTATGTGCGCGATAGGGAATAAGATAAAAAAGGATCATCAGGAATACAAGATAGTATATGTAACTACCGAGACCTTCACAAACGATTTCGTTGACTGCATAA
>CAMNAT010000156.1 GCA_946531785.1 uncultured Oscillospiraceae bacterium | reverse complement strand
CCTTTTCAAACTTAGGACGCATAATATCGGCATGCTTCATCATATGCTCCATCAGATTCTCCTTGGAGCTCAAAAACATTACATGCCTCAGCTGATTCACCTTATCGTGGCTTATCGTCTGAGCGCTCATAAACTGAACAGTCTCTTTTATATTTGCAGGCGACGCGGCCATAGCGGACACTCCCGAGCCGGGGAAGGTTATCTTTGAGGTCGAGCAGAACTCATATACCATATCCGGTCTGCCCGCCTTTTCGCACTCTGTAACGATATTCAATATCTCAGGCTGGTTATCTCTATAAAGATGATGAACACAATATGCGTTATCCCAGTATATTCTGAAATCCTCCGCCGCTGGCTTGAGGCTTGCAAACCGTCTTACGACCTCATCGCTGTATACGATACCGCTCGGATTAGAATACTTCGGCACGCACCATATTCCCTTTACAGCCGGATCCTCTGAAACATATTTTTCGACCAGATCCATATCCGGTCCATTCTCATCCATCGGTATATTTATCATCTCTATACCGAAATACTCACAAATGGTAAAATGTCTGTCATAACCGGGAACCGGACAAAGGAACTTGATTTTGTCAAGCTTGCACCACGGCGTCGAGCCGAGAATACCCTTTATATATGCTCTTGCAATGGTATCAAACATCAAGGTGAGCGATGCTGTTCCGTAGATAACGATGTTCTCCTCCCTGACATCAAGCATATCGGCAAAAAACTGCTTTGCCTCCCTGATGCCCGAAAGCACACCGTAATTTCTCACATCCATGCCGTCCTCACCGACAAACGCGGTGTTTTCATCCACCTCGTCGAGCATCGGTATCGAAAGATCAAGCTGTGATGTCTCGGGCTTTCCGCGTGCCATATTCAGACTCAGCCCCATACCCTTCTTGTTTTCATACTGCGCTGCAAGCTCCTTGCGAAGCTTTAAAAGTTCTTCCCTTGTCATCTCTTTATATGACATCATTTTGCCTCCTAAGTACTATAATTATATAAATTTATATTCGGTTATCTGTCTGTATGTGCCGCCCTTTTTAAGCACCGGTCCCGGATAATGGCTGTGTGACATAGCATTCGGGAATACCTGGGCTTCAAGACAAAAGGCTCCGTGCTTCGGATAATCCACATCACCCTTATGCACACCATCCGGCAATGCGTTTGCGGTATAGAGCTGCATAGCCGGCTGATCGGTATACATCTCCATTGTGATACCCGTTTTTTCGCTTGCCGCAACTGCAGCTAAACGGAAGCCTCTGCCCTTTATCGCAAAATTATGATCAAAGCCGCCGAACATTTTTATCTGCTCACAGTCAGCGTCTATATCCTGACCTATCGGCTTCGGAGCTCTGAAATCAAATGGAGTCCCCATTACCGAAAGGATCTCGCCGGTAGGCATACAATCAGAGCCGTTTGGAGTATAGAACTCAGAATTGATCTGAAGCACCTGCTCATCGATCACACCACTCTCATGTCCGCTGAGATTAAAGTAGCTGTGATTAGTAAGATTGCAGACTGTCTCCTTATCTGTACTTGCGCGATACTCTATCCTCAGAGAATTATCATCCGTTACGGAATACTTTATCGCAACGCTCAGATTTCCCGGGAAGCCCTCCTCTCCGTCAACGGAAATGCAGCTCAATATGATCGCATTCTCATGCGGGATCTCTGTAACGCCCCATATCTTTTTATCAAATCCGTTTATGCCGCCGTGGAGGCTGTTTTTGCCCTCATTCACGCCGACCTTATATTTTACGCCTCTCAGCTCAAACTCACCGTTTGCGATACGGTTTGCATGTCTGCCGATAGCAGCGCCGATATATCCGTCATTTTCAAGATATTCATCCAGCGATGCACGTCCGAGAACAACATCAACATCATTTCCTGCTTTGTCCTTTACAATAAGACTTGTTACGATCCCGCCATAGTTGATGATCTCTGCTTTTACTCCCTTTTCATTATCAAGAGTATATGAATAGATTTCCTCGCCATTCGGCATTATGCCGTATAAGCTCTTTGAGATAGACATAGATAATCCTCCAATCATCATATCAGTACATAAAAATCTAATTTATATAATACCATAAATATGCCATTGTGTCAACATCTACAGGTCAATTTTCATGCATTACCTTCAATTAAAATCCTTGATTTTTATTTCGTATTGGTATATAATATTATAAATCAATAACCGGGGGTACTGCAATGGACAGACGAGTCAAAAAAACTGAGCGGGCTTTTATGCAAGCGCTGCTTCATTTTCTGGAAGAAAAGGATATAAAGCAGATCACAGTTAAGGAGCTTTGCGAGTACGCTGATATGAACCGCAGCACCTTCTATCTGCATTATCTGGACATTTATGATCTGCTCGATAAGACAGAGCAGCATATGGTAGATGCCATCTATACCCCAATAAACAAGAATAACAGTAGAGTCCTGTATGATATTCTGTCCACCTTCGAGTATATAAAGGATCATAAAAAGGATTACCGCGTAATTTTTTCGGTAAGCATGGGAAGCGGCTTTGTCCAGAAGCTCACAAACAAGGTCACAGAGCACATTATGCCGCATATCAAGGAAATGCTGCCAGACTATCCCGACGATGTTGCAAGATCCGCAGCCATAATCCATGTCGGCGGCACAATGGCGCTTTTGCATGACTGGGTCATAAATCTCGACTGCTCCATCCCGCCTATAACGATCCTGAAGGCTGTCATTGAAATGACCGACCGTATGTATAAGGAACGATCCACTTACCAGAACAATGGCGGCATAACCATATCCGATCTGAACGATCCGAAAAATTATATAAGTGATAAATAATACCTTGACAAATCCGTATCGAAAGTGTATAATATATATGTCATGCGGGAGTGGCTCAATGGTAGAGCGTCACCTTCCCAAGGTGAACGTTGCGGGTTCGAGTCCCGTCTTCCGCTCCAAAACGCAGCCCATTCGCATGAGCGAAGGGCTGCGTTTTTTGATTATATGCAAAAGGAGGCATACTGTGAAAGAGTTCGCAACATTTCATCCGATCGTGAATTTTGCTTATTTTACTCTTGTCATTGTGTTCTCATGTATTTTTATGCATCCGGGATGTGTTGCGATCTCTCTTGCTTGCAGCTTTGTTTATTCAGTTATGCTCGGAGGCAAAAAGCAGTTAAAGATAAATCTGTTTTGTATTTTACCCATGATGATAATATCCGCGCTTATAAACCCGGCATTCAACCATTCCGGTATAACTATACTCGCCTATCTTCCCGGCGGCAACCCTCTTACTCTTGAATCTATAGTATACGGCATAGCTGCCGGAATGATGCTCGGCTCTATTGTGCTGTATTTTAATTGCTGCACAAGGATAATGACATCAGATAAATTCATCTACCTTTTCGGCAAGGCAATACCTACCCTCTCCCTGCTTCTTTCTATGACGATCGGCTTTATGCCCAAATTCAAACGGCTTTTAAGCATGTCGATCGAGGGGCAGAAAAGCTTTGCGGACAAGCATGGATTTTTGTCGTCGGTCAGAACAGGCTCCCGCGCACTCTCAGCAGCGGTCACTATGTCACTTGATGATGCGGCGCACACCGCTGACAGCATGAAGGGCCGCGGCTATGGACTTCCCGGGCGCACAGCATATTCAAACTACCGCTTTGACGCGCGTGATCTTATAACACTATGCATTATTTCAATATGCGCTATATTTATAATTTGCGGGATCGTATCCGGCACGACTTACGCGATTTATATCCCGTACATCCGGATCGCGGACACAACTCCCCTTTCCGTTGCAGTATTTGCGGCTTATTTGATACTCTGTATTCTTCCGGTCGTTATTGAGCTATGGGAGGTGATCAAATGGAGATCTTAAATGCTTCCGGTCTCGGTTTTACATATCCCGAAAGCGACTCCCCCGCCCTTTATGGTATCGATCTTAAAGTGAGCCACGGCGAATTTATAACCATATGCGGGGTGTCCGGATGCGGAAAGTCTACGCTTTTACATATGCTAAAGCCCACTCTTACTCCTTCCGGAGTCAAAAATGGTAATGTGAAATATAATGGGCTGCCTATCGACGAGCTTACTCAACGACAGGACAGCGAAGGCATAGGCTTTATAATGCAGGATCCAACAGCTCAGATAGTAACAGATAAGGTCTGGCATGAGCTTGCATTCGGCCTGGAGAGCCTAGGTCTGCCGTCTGATGCTATCCGCGCAAGAGTAGCCGAGATATCTGTATTTTTCGGAATAGACAAATGGTATCACAAGAGCTGCGATGAGCTTTCCGGAGGTCAGAAGCAGCTATTGAATCTTGCTGCTGTCATGGTAATGCAGCCGCAGCTGCTTCTGCTCGATGAACCGACAAGCCGGCTTGATCCGATATCGGCTCAACACTTTATAAGTATACTAAAAAGAATAAATCAAGAGCTGGGCACTACGGTGATGATCGCAGAGCATTCTTTGGATAAGGTCTTGCCGATATCCGATCGCGTCATACTGATGGATAACGGCCGCATCGTTTCCGACTGCACTCCCGAAGCGATATGCAGATCACTAAAGGGCAAGCCCATGTTCAGTGCGTTACCCACACCCGCGCGGGTCTGCTGTGCAGTTGATGATAGCGGTACTGTTCCGCTTACCACAAAAGACGGACGTGTCTGGCTTTCAAATCAGGATATAAAAGACACTAAATTACAAGATAAAAATCCGATCGATAGCAGCTGCGCGATACACGCAAATAATATTTGGTTCAGATACAATAAAAACGAGCAGGATATCATAAAAGGCGCGGAGCTTGACATCAAAAAGGGCGAGATCTATGCGTTGCTCGGAGGGAACGGCGCCGGAAAGTCCACGCTGCTGTCTGTTATCGGCTCACTCAAAAAGCCATACCGCGGCAAGGTGAAGCTTTATGGCAGGACTGCACTTCTTCCACAGGAGCCTCGAGCCGTTTTTACACACAAGACTTTAAAAGCAGACCTTTCGGCTGTCTGTAAAGATGAACAAAGAATAACGGATATAGCAAGTAAATTCGGTATTACCGGATTGCTTGACAGACACCCGTATGACCTTTCGGGCGGCGAAGAGGAGCGGGCAGCACTTGTAAAGATAATGCTTACAAAGCCCGATATCCTGCTACTTGACGAGCCGACAAAGGGAATGGATGCACCTTTCAAAGAGGTGTTTGCCAATATGCTGAAAGCTCTTCAAAGCGAAGGAGTTACTATAGTCATCGTGTCGCATGATACAGAGTTCTGCGCAAGATATGCCGACAGGTGCGGACTTATGTTTGACGGTAAAATAGTAAACGAGGCTGCACCGAGAAAATTTTTCTGTGCCAACAGCTTCTATACAACACCGGCGCGGCAGATGGCAAACGGGATCATCCCCAATGCGATACTTGATGAGGATATTATAAAGGCACTTGGCGGAGAAGCCGATCCGCCGAAAACTGACAATAAACCCGAAAATGGCAAAATAGTATTATCCCTCGCCGACCGTGATACGGCATCAGCCGGAGATAAACACAAATCAGCTAAGAAAAGCAAGCGTAGCGGTATTTTTATCGCGATCATATCGATTGCGGCAGCATTGCTGACAGTGCTATGCGGGATGTATCTTTTCGGCGACAGAAAATACTACTTTATCAGTCTGCTACTGATACTAGAGGCGCTGATACCGTTTATGCTCAGATTTGAGAAAAGAAAACCAAAGGCTCGCGAGCTGGTTCTTCTGAGCGTGCTGTGCGCCATAGTGGTCACAGGGCGGCTGGCGTTCTTTATGATCCCACAGGTCAAGCCGACGCTTGCGCTTGTAATCATATTTGCTGCGGC
>CAMNAT010000155.1 GCA_946531785.1 uncultured Oscillospiraceae bacterium | reverse complement strand
GCTTCCGCCAAAGGTTATATAGCTCACGATCCAATGCCCCTTTGATGTTCTCCGCCACTTACGCCGTGTGCCGGGCGTAAACCAGAACATGTCCCCCGCGCCGACCTCATGCGGAGTATCATTATCGTCATAAAACTCACCGCTGCCGCATTTGCACAGGGCAAGCCTGTAATATGCGGGCGCGTATGTGCCCGGATCATCATACATATCCACGATCCTCGCGCGGTATGCGTGTACCGGTGCCTGATGAAAGTCGCCTATATGCATGGTATCCCTCCTTTGGTCTTTTAAATAATTATATGCAAACTTAGTAACCGTGTCAAGGTCAGAAAATGGAAAAGCGACAGGTTCCCCGCCGCTTTCCCTTATGCTTTGTTTATTCTTCCATTTTGAATATTATAACACTATACGGATCCATATTATATGCGATAATCGTTCCCAGCAAGCGTTATTTTATAACATTTTCAAAACATGTTTGTAACTTATAATTATTTATAAATCGCTTTCACATCATCAGTCGGAGCAATAGCACCGAAGCAAACTGTACCTCCGGTAAAGTCTGTATCAATGTATTTTTCCTTTTCACCGCTTGCCGCGCCAAGCTTCACTTTTACGTTGTCAGCTATGACTGCGGTAAAGCTGTATGCGTGAACCGCCGCATCCCCATGTGCAGTAAAGCTTTCCTTTTCAACACTGAACACAACCGGCTCTACTGGCGTCCACTTTGCGTAAAGCATCATTGCTTCTGTTACCGGTGCATTGAAGTCATATGCGATCGTGCAAGCACTGTCTGTGTACCAGCCGCCGAATACATAGCCGTCCTTTTTCGGCGCTTTTGGCTCCTTTGCCTGTTCACCCGAAACTACCGTCTGCGGCTCCACATTGCTGCCGCCGTTTGAATCCATCGTTACCTCGTACATCGTCTTATCCGTCTCTGCCGTCAATGCCGGGGCAACAGGCGCTGCCGAACCGTCAACACTTATATTGAACGGTGATGCCGGGAGATCTGCGCCGTTTCCGAGGTTCGGATTCTTCGGCAGCTCGCTGTATGCATAGCTTACATACTTCGGCTCTGTTACATATGCCGATGTCACCTGTACCTTGTCGCCTACTATCTTTGCGGTAGCATTGTAATATACACCGTCCGCGCCCGCAAGCTTGAATTCCTCAAGCTCTGTTGTATCTGACCGCCAGCCGACCTGACCCTTGTGCTGATATGTATAGTCCGGGTTAAGCACCTTAAGGCCGTCCGCTGTACCTTCCTTAAACGATACTGTTACTGTTCCGCCGTTTGCAGAAGCACCGCTTACGAGCGGACCGTCTACAACCGCGTTCGTTCCATCCTTCATCTTTGCATATGCCGCCGCCATTCTTCTTCCGAGAGTGTCCTTGCCGAGCGGATGGATAAGATGCGCATTGACAATATTACCGCTATTGTTATGATGTGAATCCTCTGTTGTGTCCATGCTGACAGCCATATAAAGATTTGTGTTTATATCGCTGTCATCAAGCATCTCACGCTGTATCTCACGCATTACCTGGAAGCGCTGTGAGCCGGCATTTTCATATTCCGGCTTATTGTTCTTATACGGTGCGAGCTGTACATACATAAACGGAAGTGTGTTATCATTAAATATTCCTCTGTATGTCTTTATCAGCTTCTCAAAATCATTATGGTAGGTTGTAAAGCCTGTTGCATTCGAGTTAGCGCAGCCCTGATACCAAAGAATGCCGGCTATGTTAAGTCCGTCAAGCGGCGCAAGATGGTTGTTATATAGTCTGCCGCCCTCGCTCCAGATATTTATTGCCGAGCCGCCGCGTGATGCCTGGATAACTCCCACCGGGATCCCCGGCTCTGCCTTTACACGCGCATCTGCGAAGAATGCCGCAAGCGTGGACATCTGGAGTATGCCCTCAGATGTGTTGCCTGTTGCAACTCCTGCCGAGCTTGTTTCCGCAACTATATCGCTCGACTTCATCCAATCTATCCAGATCGGGACATCCGCTGTTACAAGACCGGATTCTACTGCTGTATCGTCACGCATCTTTATAAATCTTATGTTCTCGTTTGCGAGCGGCTTCTGCAGCTCATAAAGTCCCTTCTTGTAATATACCGATCCTGCCGGGCCGCCTGTGTTGCTGTACTGGGTTATGTTCTGTGTTGCCGTTCTCGGCGCTTCATATGCCATATTCGACTGACCTGACGCGAGGAACACATCACCGACAAGAACATCGGAAAGCGTCACGCTGCCGCCCTTGTCATCCGTTATTGTGATCGTATACGGTGTAAGACCCGCCGGCATTGCCGGAACTGACGCTGTCCAGTTACCCTCGCTATCGGGTGTAGCTGCCGCGGTCTGTGTGTTGGTGCCGTTTGTCATGGTAACGCTTACGCTTGTGCCTGTCGCGCTGTAGCCCTTTATAACATGCGACTTGCCGCGCTGAAGTACCATGTGATCATTATAGAAGTTTCTTACTGAGAGATAAGCGTTCTTTTCTGTCTTATCCTCGTATATCTCTACCTCCGCAAGGTTAAGTACATAGTTGCCGCCGTTATGGAGGATGATATAGCGGTAGCTGCCCATATTGTGCTTGTCTGATGTAAGCTGTGAATATGTGAAGCAGTTTGTGCCATGCTCTGTTGTGAGTGTGTTGTAGCTTGCGTTAGTTCTTATAAGGTCATTAAGGTCTGCCTTTGCAAATTCTGAGCTTGTGCCTGTGCAGCCCGGAAGGACTGCCACAAAGTTTCCGCCTGTTCCGGCGGTCGTTATATCGTTCTGATACGCCTTTAAAGTACTTATGTTATATTCCTTACCGAGGTCGATCATGACATAGTTGTTAGCGGGTATCGACGCGTCTGTGTATTTGCCGTCTACAAGAGCCTTGTATGTTGCGTTTGAAGTAACAGCCTCAGCATACTTATACTTTCCGCCTGTGAGCGGGAAACGGTAAAGCTTTACCGCGCTGCCGGTAAGGTCTATCTTCTCTTCAATGAGAGTATCGCCGGTGTTTGACTTCCATGATGCTGTAAGTGTTATATCGCCCGTTACAGGTGTGCTGAAATCATAAGCCGCGCCGTTGAGCAGCCAGCCGTCGAAGCTGCAGCCCTCGCGAGTCGGTGCTGCAGGCTCTGTTGCCGTTTCGTTCGCAAGCACCTTCTGAGCAGCAACTGCGCTGCCGCCGTTGGAGTCAAAGGTTACTGTATGCTCCTCAACATCTGTTGTTACATAGATATTCGATACCGTCATTGTATCGCCCGCCTTTACGCGGCGAAGCTCAAAATTGAACTGCGCATAGCAATCAACAGACGGTGTAAAGTCGTAGGTCTTATTGAGCGGAACACCTGCTGAGGTTGAAGTAACATTAAGGTTTGTCAGATTTTCCTTTCTTGCGCTCACGTTAGTCCATGTCGAAAGATTGAGATACGCGCCATTCGGAGTATTGGCTACAGCGTTCGTCCATGAGCCTGACAAAGTGTAGTGTAATGTGTACTTTGTGCCGGCTCTGAACGGATATTCGCTTGCGCTGCCCGCAGTCGCGATCATGCCCATGATGTTGCAGTTAGCGTTGACAGCAGGCGCTACGCCATGGTATGTCGAGCTATCAAATGCGGTCTTAACATCGCCGCTATAATTACTTGTTTCATTATCAGCAACCATTGTAGTTGTAAGCTCGCCGTTTGAAACATTTGCATAACCGTTTATCCTGTCACCGCTTGACAGTGACCAAGACGAGTCCGATGCCCTCCATACAACTGTCGGAAGCGTGTCATAGGTCATGCTTATAGATGCGTTCTTTACATCATGTCGCGGAGTCTTATCGTTAGTATTGTCATCTGTATATACGAATACCGCGTTCGTGCCCTGCTTTGAAAAGGCTGTGATATCCACCGTATATTTGTTGCTTACAGGAGATGCAACATCTATCACTGTCTTACCAGCCGCGGTATATGCCGCGCTTACATCCTTAAACACATTTGCGGCGGTATATGTATCGCTGCCCACATTCCCTGCATTTTCCGTTCCTACGGAAATAACATGGAGCGTATTTGTAGATGTATACGCATTTTCAAGCGTGAGTGTAACTGCTTCGTTTTCACCCTCATATTCCGGTATCTCATACTGATAATACGCGCCGCATTGCGAGCCATTGCTCACATCGGAGCGGTTTGAAAATATCTGTAGCTGATCCGCCGCAGATTTAAGCGCAGTAGTATTTGTAAAATTCGTTAAAAAGTCAGATGTAGTTGACCGTACCACAGCCGCGCCGGTGATAGTAACAGCTGCATCTTTTTTTGCCGCCTGTACTATTGGAACTGCAGTGATAAGCATTGCAGCGGCAGAAATAGCCGCTATCATTCTTTTTTTCATAAAGCTTGTCTCCTTTCCGACTTATTTACTTAAACAGGTCAATGACAAGATTATTCGGTATGTTCTTGCCGTCTAACCATTGCTTTGCCTCGGCAAGGTTAGTGTCCTGTGTTTCAGGCGTCCCCGTCTGCGACGCGATCGCTGTGTTTACCGTGTCACTGAATCGATGAAGCCCGCATTCGGGTTTAATGTAAGTTTTTTTCATGCTACCACTCCTTATCATATATTTATATGTTTATATTTTATCATTTTTTTATTGTACCAGAAATAACAATATCGTTTCATCTGATAGATGTTTTATAACATTATCTGCGAATTTTCGTATGTTATCCAACATCCCGACCACTATATAATGTATATCTGCTTTTTTGCTTGACTTTTTTTATGCATTGTGCTAAAATTCTATTTATCATCGTTTTATGGGGGCAAACGAATTGAAGGAAATATTTAGCGAATACTATAATCATTTTAAAAATAACAGACTTTTCAAAACAACTATGAGATCATATTTTATAATTGCTTTCGTAGTGTTTTTGGCATACGCTCTTGTTATGGTCTTAAATATCTACCATGCCGCTATCACCCAGCTGACAGCCGCTGAGCAGAAAATGCTAACACAGGCTGAAACGACAAACGATTTTATTCTGCGGAACATAAACTCGACAGCAAACAGCATTCTTGAAGAGGAAACTACTGCGCTTGACGCTATGTCAAAGCCGTATGATCCGTATCTGTCATATAATACATCCTCTCTTGTTTCCAAAATGAAGCTGACCTCCAATGCGATCGACAAGGTGTATTTCTTTAACTTCAGGGATGACTGCATTTATACCGCCGAGAATCCGGTATATACTTCAAAGGATTTCCCGGACAAGCAGCTGCTTGAGCTGATCTCCGGCAGCCGTATATATACAATAAACTTTCCGCATATATTAAAGTATGAGGAAAATAACGACATAAAAGAAAAGAGAACTCTTGTTTCCTTATATAAATACAGTGACACAAGCTGCATGGCGGTATTCGTTGATTCAGACAAATTCAACAGCATGGTAAACGCCGACTTTGAGAGCGGCGCACAGGAGATGTCGATACTCAATTCCGACGGAACTGTCATATCCTCCACCGATCCCGAACTTTTCGGAAAAAGCATGGCTGATGACATGATCGTGAAGAGTATTCAGTCTTCACAGAAAAAATCCGGCTATAAGAATCATTTCGGAAGGATCTATTGCTTCAGACAGTCCGACACATTGAATTCCCTGTATATCTGCAGCTTCCGCTCATCTTCTGTTATCGTTTCGTACATATGGCAGATCGTCCTGATAATCATATTCGCAATGCTGCTTGGGATATTCTACCTGATATCGAGCATACGGCTCAGCATGTCCATCTTCCGGCCGTTCAAGGAGCTGAGACGGGATGTATTTGACACATTGGGACTCGAGCTTAATGACGAAAAGGATGAGGTCGGCACAAAAAAGGATCT
>CAMNAT010000154.1 GCA_946531785.1 uncultured Oscillospiraceae bacterium | reverse complement strand
CTTTAGCCTCGGGATCTTTGATCACTACCTTGCATGAGCCACCCTTGCTCTCTATGTAGGCCTTGATCTCCTCAGTCAGCTTCTGCTTTGGATCTTTTATTAAATTGGATACAAGCAGGATATTTTTCATCTCAGTCTCCCAATTTACACAGTTTCAGTCCTGATCCCTGTCAAGACTTCCGTGGGCAGATGCCACGATCTCTTTGATCTCTTTAAGTCTTATATCATCAACAATATGTTTCTTCTCTTCAGTCATGGCTTTGAGCATCTGCTCCGCATCATGCTCTTCAAGCTCTATGTTATCATCATTCTTCTTGAGATGAATAAGGTATTCTATATTGCCTTCCGGTCCCTTGATAGGGGAATAATCAAGTGCTAATATGTCGAATCCCACGATCCCCACATAGGCACAGATCTTCTCCACTACCTCTTCATGGACTTGAGGATCCCTTACCACACCTTTCTTGCCTACCTTGTCCTTACCGGCCTCAAACTGAGGCTTTATCAGGCAGACCATCTCTCCGCCGGCCTTAAGAAGGCTCCTTGCGGGAATAAGTATCTTGCTAAGAGAGATAAAAGACACGTCACAGGATGCAAAATCTATATCATCCTCTATATCTTCACGCTTCATATAGCGGAAATTGGTCTTTTCCATGCATACCACCCGGTCGTCATTTCTGAGCTTCCAGTCAAGCTGGCCGTGTCCCACGTCCACGGAATAGACCTTTGACGCGCCGTTCTGAAGCATACAATCGGTGAAGCCGCCGGTCGATGCGCCTATATCCATTGCAGTTTTTCCTGCCAGATCGATGGGGAACAGCATAAGCGCTTTTTCAAGCTTTAATCCGCCGCGGCTGACATACTTAAGCTGATCGCCGCGTATCTCGACAGCTGTGGCAGATTCGTCGATGAGAGTGCCGGCCTTGTCACACTTCTGGTTTTTAATGTACACCTGACCTGCCATTATAAGAGCTTTCGCGCGTTCGCGGCTTTGTGTCATGCCTTTTTGCGTAAGATATACATCAAGTCTGATCTTTGTCATTATTTATCATCCTTCCGATCGATGCGGCAATATGTTCTGCATCCGTACCGTAGAGCTTATCAAGCTCGGAAATCGTTCCGTGAACGATCGGTACCGACGGATAGCCGAAGGCTTTAAAAGAGCAGTTTATGTTGCTTTCCGAAAGAATCCCGGCGATGTGTTCACCAAATCCGCCGCTTAAAACATTATCTTCAATCGTTACAGCGATACCTGTCTTTTTAGTTGTTTCGATTACAGCGTCGGCATTCACCGGCAGAACTGTAGGCATCTCGCAGATCTCAGCTTCTATTCCGATGTTTTTCAGAATATTTGCGGTTTTCGCTGCGGTAAGCAGCATTCGTCCGGTCGTGATGATCGAAACATCTGAGCCGCTCCTTCTTACATATGCTTTACTGAACTCAAATTTTTCATGCGCGTAGTACGGCTGATTCCCGCCTCGTGGATAGCGTATTGCGATAGGACCGTTATGAAGGTTTATTGCATATTCCAGCATTTCGTCAAGCTGTTCAAAGCTTGAAGGTGAGAGTATTGTCATATTCGGCATACACGAAAGATATGAAATGTCATATACTCCCTGATGCGTCTCTCCGTCAGCACCGACTATACCGGCACGATCTACGGGGAAAACAACATGCAGATCCTGCAGGCATACATCGTGAAGGACCTGATCAAATGCCCTTTGCAAAAAAGTAGAGTATATCGGTATCACAGGAGTATATCCGCCAACGGCCATGCCTGCTGCGAGAGTGACCCCGTGCTGCTCGGCTATCCCGACATCAAAGAATCTGTCAGGATATTTTTCTGAGAACTCCTTGAGACCTGTACCATCGGGCATAGCGCATGTGATCGCTACGACCTTATTGTTCTTCTCTGCGAGCTCTGTAAGCTTTGCGCCGAAGCGTGAGCTGTAGCTTTCAGGAGAATAGGGGATTGCTCCGGTCTCTGCATCGAATCGGCCGATGCCATGAAAGGCGGCAGGGTCGTTCTCTGCAGGAGGATAGCCTTTACCCTTCTGAGTTTTTATGTGTATAACTACAGGCTTTTTTTCCGCTTTTGCATATTTAAGGCTTGGTATAAGCTCGTCAAATGAGTGTCCATCTAGCGGACCGATATACTTGAAGCCGAGTTCGTCAAACATTGTTGTGGGAAGCACCCGTCTTCTGAGCGTGCGCTTCATCCCTTCGAGAGCTTTTCGTATTGGCATACCAAAAAGCGGGAGCTTGTCGAGAAATCCCGCGATGCGAAGCTTTGAACTGAAATAATGCTTGTTTATTCTTATATTTCTCAGATGTTTCGAGACAGCGCTGATATTTTTTTGTATAGACATATTATTGTCATTGAGGATCAATATCAGCGGTGTTTTCTTGTTTCCGGCGTCATTAAAGGCTTCAAATATTTCTCCGCCTGTAAGAGCACCGTCGCCAAAGACCGCAACGATGCTGTATTTGTCACCGTCAAGATCTCTTGCTCTTGCCATGCCGACAGCCGCAGATACCGAGGTTGAAGAATGACCGGTGTTAAAGCTGTCGTATTCGCTTTCGGAGCGCTTGGGGAAGCCTGATATGCCGCCGAATTTCCGAAGTGTTTCAAATCTATCGGTTCTGCCCGATAAGATTTTATGGACGTATGACTGATGTCCGACATCCCAGATCAGCTTGTCCGTTGGAAAGTCAAACACTATGTAAAGTGCGACAGTAAGCTCGACCGCACCGAGATTTGATGCCAGATGACCTCCGGTACTGCTGACAGTATCTACAAGAAACTTTCGTATATCAACACATAATTTTTCAAGCTGTTCTTTATTTAATTTTCTTAGATTTCCGCCGTTTTGCAGAAAATCAAGCATGTTTTCCATAATCAGTATAATACTCTTTCTTTATATCATATATACAATTAATTATAACACCAACTGCATAAAAAGTCAATTGCGGATATGCAGAAATTCTTTTTTTTAAAAAACTATTGTAATAAGCGAAAAATTATGTTAAAATGACATACGAGGTGTCGGATATGAGTAATACAGTTTTAGGAATAATCGGTATAGCGGGAGATATTGCATGTCTTGCGCTTTTGATCATACTCATTATACGGCGCGAGAATAAATAAAATGGTTATTTTAATAAAGGAGAATCGTAATGGGATTGTTCAGCACTAATTATAATAAACCGGGCCCCGGCGTAAGCAGAAACGAGAGAAAGAGAAAGGGACTGTTTTTATATATTGAGATAGTAGTCAGGAAGTTTCTTAAGCTTATGCAGGCAAGCTTTTTGTATACAGTCATCAGCCTTCCGTTTCTGTTTTTCGCATTTGAGCTTATTTCGCCGTTGTTCATGAATGCTTTTGGCTTCACCAGGGCTATTATGAACACGACAAGCTTTACTCCTGAGGACATTGCATATATGGAGATATGGCTCAGAGTCGTTCTGGCTCTTGCTGTATTTAACTTTATCGGCTTTGCGCCGGTCTCTGCCTCATATGCATTCGTTACCAGATGCTTTACGCGCGGAGAGCATGCCTGGATCTGGAGCGACGGTAAGGATATATTTATTGAAAATATCAAGCAGAGTCTCCTGCTTTTCGTGTTTGATTGCGTGATCATATTCTTTACAACAAATGCAATAAACTTCTACAGGATACTTGAGGAGCAGAATGTTGGCGGAATGGGCAATGTATTCTTCTTCCTGAGATATCTGATGTATTCGGTGCTTGCGATATTCACATTTATGCATTACTATATTTATCAGATCATGGTCACATATGAATGTAAGTTTGTAGATCTATTGAAGAACTCTGTGATAATAGCGATTGCAAAGCTCCCGATGACGGTGCTGCTCACGGTGATATGCGGTGCGATATTCGGAGTGGGTGTATACTTTGTGAGTGATAATCCGTTCATTTTTGCGCTGATCTATTCGATCATCGGTATCACATTTACAAGATACCCCATGGAGTTTTATGCTTCCAGAGTTATTGATAAGAATATAAGGATAGAAAACAAGAAAAAAGAAAATAAAAAGGCGAGGATAAACTATATTGAAGAATAATACACTCGGCAACTTTGATGTCGCGGTCATAGGCGGCGGTCATGCCGGAGCTGAGGCGGCTCTTGCATCCGCAAGGCTTGGGATGAGAACAGTAATGTTTTCGATAAGTCTTGATGCGATAGGGAACCTGCCATGCAATCCAAGCATCGGCGGGACGGCAAAAGGACATCTTGTCCGCGAGGTCGATGCGCTCGGAGGAGAAATGGGTAAGGCTGCGGATGCATCCTTTATTCAATCAAAAATGCTGAACCGCGGCAAGGGACCTGCGGTTCATTCTTTGCGTGCGCAGATCGACAGAAAGACATATCATCGTGAGATGAAGCGCAGACTTGAGGAACAGGAAAACCTTCAGATCAAGCAGGCGGAGATTGCGGAGATACTGACTGATGGCGATTCTGTATGCGGTGTGGTCACTCATACCGGCATCCGGTATGATGCGAAGGCGGTAATTATAGCCAGCGGAACATATTTGAAAGGTAAGATCCTTATTGGCAGCTATTCCAGAGAGAGCGGACCAGACGGAATGTTTCCGGCAAACGCTCTGTCTGAGAGCCTTAAAAGTCTTGGTATTACGCTCAGGCGATTTAAAACGGGAACACCTGCAAGATTGCATGCGGATACACTCGACTTCAGTGTTATGGAGGTCGAGGAAGGGGATGAAAATATTGTTCCTTTCTCGTTTGAGACCACCGCGCCTGGAGTCAATCGCGTAAACTGTCATCTTGTTTATACAAATGAAGAAACTCATAGGATCATAATGGATAATCTTCACAGAAGCGCGATGTACAGCGGTCTTGTTGAGGGTGTCGGACCCAGATATTGCCCTTCGATCGAGGACAAGGTCGTACGTTTTGCCGGTAAGCCGCGACATCAGATATTCATTGAGCCGATGGGGCTTGATACGAAAGAAATGTACGCCCAGGGCTTTTCAACGAGTCTGCCGGAGGATGTTCAGTTGGCAATGTACCGAAGTGTAAAAGGGCTTGAGAAGTGCGAGATAATGCGGAGCGCTTACGCCATTGAATATGATTGCTGTGATCCGACGGAGCTTTACGCCACGCTTGAATTCAAAAATATATCCGGTCTGTACGGTGCCGGACAGTTCAACGGCACATCGGGCTATGAGGAGGCCGCCGCGCAGGGGCTTATTGCCGGTATTAATGCTGCATTAAAGCTGAAGGGCGAAAACCAGCTTATACTCAGACGCGAGGATGGGTATATCGGTACATTGATAGATGATCTTGTCACGAAGGGAACGAATGAGCCCTACCGTATGATGACATCCAGATCCGAATACAGGCTTTTATTGCGTCAGGATAATGCCGATGAGAGGCTTACACCTATAGGATACAGGATCGGGCTTATCAGCAAAGAGCGCTATGATTCTCTGGTCAATAAGCTTGAAATGATAAATAAAGAGATAAAGCGGATCGGGGCGGTCACAGTCACACCGGCTGTCGCAAATCCGATACTTGAAAGGTATGATTCCACTACCATTGTTACAGGGGTGAGGTTGTCTGAGCTGTTAAAGCGTCCCGAGCTTGACTACGAAAAGCTTGCTCCGGCGGATCCCAATAGACCTGAGCTCCCGTATGCGGTAACAGAGGAGGCGGAGATCAAGATAAAATATGCCGGATATATAAAAAGACAGCTTTCACAGGCGGAGCAGGCGAGGAAGATGGAATCGCGAAAGCTCCCGCCGGATGTTGATTATGATGATATATATGGACTCCGGATCGAGGCGCGCCAGAAGCTTTCAAAGATACGCCCTGAAAGTATAGGACAGGCGTCAAGGATATCAGGGGTCTCGCCTGCGGATATTTCGGTGCTTATAAT
>CAMNAT010000153.1 GCA_946531785.1 uncultured Oscillospiraceae bacterium | reverse complement strand
TGCGCGTATATCCCGACGGCAGGCTCACCGTATACGACAAGGAACGCGATACGGAAATAGACACAACGCTGAACCAGTTCATGGGCATTGAGGACGAGATACCACAGAAGCCGTGGGAGCAGGGCTTCAGAATGCTGTAAAAGGGAGATAGGATATGAGATATTTAACGGTGGCTCTCGCAAAGGGCAGACTTGCGGAGCTTGCAATGGATATATTCACTTCGATCGGTATGGACTGCTCGGAGATGAAGGATAAATCTACAAGAAAGCTCATCTTCACCGATGAGGAGCATAAGATGAAGTTTATCTTAGTCAAGGCGACAGATGTCCCGACCTATGTTGAGTACGGCGCGGCGGATATCGGCATCGTCGGCAAGGATACGCTTTTGGAGGAGAGCAGGAATCTGTATGAGATGGTCGATCTCGAATTCGGCGCGTGCAATATGTGCGTGTGCGGCAGACCGGAGCTTAAAGGCAGACTCGGCGAGATAACCGATCTGAAAGTAGCGTCAAAGTACCCGAATATCGCGCGCAGATACTTCCAGGAAACTAAGGGGCAGACAATAGAGCTCATAAAGCTCAACGGCTCAGTGGAGCTGGGTCCGCTCGTGGGGCTTTCGGATGTTATCGTAGATATTGTCGAGACCGGCTCAACGCTGCGCGAGAACGGGCTGGAGGTGCTGGAGGTCATCTGTCCGCTGAGCGCAAGGTTCGTTGTGAACAAGGTCAGCATGAAGATGGAGCGCGAGCGCATAATGGAGATGGTGAACGCGTTTATTGAAAAGACGGAGGATAAAGACCAATGAGGATATATCCGGCGATAGATATAAAGGACGGTCGGTGCGTAAGGCTCTATAAGGGCAGATTTGACGATATGACCGTATACGGCAGCGATCCGGCGGAGATGGCGAAAAAATGGGAGGCACAGGGCGGCGAGTATATACATGTCGTCGATCTTGACGGAGCCTTGAAGGGTCACGGCGTGAACGCGGATGTGATAAAGAAGATCTGCGAAAGCGTGAATGTCCCGGTGCAGACCGGCGGCGGCATCCGCACTATGGCGGATATCGAGGCAAAGCTCGCCTGCGGCATCGACCGCGTTATAATCGGCACAAAGGCTGTGTCGGATGCGGATTTCGTAAAGCGTGCAGTGGATAAGTACGCCGAGAGGATCGTTATCGGCATCGACGCAAAGGACGGCATGGTCGCGGTCGAGGGCTGGGAAAAGACCTCCGACTTTGGAGCTGTCGAGTTCGCAAAGAAGATGGAGAGCATCGGGGTCCGCACGATAGTATATACAGATATTGCAACAGACGGGACTCTTGCGGGTCCGAATCTTTCGGCAATGCGCGAGATGGCTGAAAATGTGGGTATGGATGTTATCGCCTCCGGCGGCGTGGGAAATATAGAGCATATAAAGGCGCTCGTACCCTGCGGCGTTGAGGGCGTTATTACCGGCAAGGCGCTCTATACCGGCAGCATAGACTTAAAGGAAGCGATCAAGGCAGGTAAGGATATATGAACACTCTTGCGACTGAGCGGCGCGCGAGGATAGAGGAGCTTTTACTGGAGAACAAAAGCGTGCTCGTTACTGAGCTTGCGCAGATGTTCGATGTGACTCCGGAGACCATCCGCGCTGACCTTTTAAAGCTTGAAAAGAAGGGCATACTTGTCCGCACCTACGGCGGCGCGACGCTTTCGTCCGGCTCCGGCGCGGAGCTGACCTATAAGGAGCGCGACGTTGTGAACGCCGAGGCGAAGCACAGCATCGGCGCGAGGGCGGCGCAGCTCATAAATAACGGCGACACGATCTTCCTCGACGCAAGCACCTCCGCGCTCTATCTTGCGCGGAATATAAAGGACAAGTACGGGCTGACCGTTATCACGAATGCGTCAAGCGTCATCGCTGAGCTGTCCGAGTGCGAGAATATAAAGCTGATCTCGACCGGCGGCGTGCTGTCAAAGCGAAACATGTCGTATGTCGGGCGGTTTACAGAGCGGATGATCCGCGAGAATTTCGCGGCAAACAAATTCTTCTTCTCCTGCAAGGGCGTAACGCTCTCCCGCGGTCTTACCGATGAGAACGAGCAGGAGGCATATGTAAAGCGCGCAATGATGGAGGTATCCGATTCTGTCATATTCCTGTGCGACCATAACAAGCTCGGCCGCAAGGGGATACCGGTGATCGCGCCGATAGAGAGCATCGACACCTTCATAACGGATGTGCGGCTCGAAAAGAGCTGGCATGACGCGCTGCAGAATTCGGATATAGAGATAATTACGGTGTGATATGGCAAAGAAATTTTACGCGGTGCGCAATGGGCGCATACCGGGGATATATACGGCATGGGACGAGTGCCGCCGTCAGGTGACGGGATTTAAGGGCGCGGAGTACAAGGGCTTTGAGACCCGCGCTGATGCCGAGGCATTCATGTCCGGCGGCGGGGTGCAGCATCAGACGCGCAAAGAAGCGGCGACCGCCTATGTTGACGGCAGCTTTGATGTAAAGACAAAGCGGTATTCCTACGGGATGATAATAATGTATAACGGGCAGGAGTATAAGGAGAACGAAGCCTTTGACGACAGCTCACTTGCAGAGATGCGAAATGTAGCGGGCGAGATAGAGGGCTCAAAGGCGGCTATGCTCTGGTGCATTGAGCATGATGTGGCGGAGCTTGATCTCTTCTACGACTATGCCGGAATAGAAAAATGGTGCACCGGCGAATGGAAAACAAACAAGTCCGGCACGATCGCATATAAGGAATTTTACAACTGGGCAAAGGAGCATGTGGATGTCAGCTTCATCAAGGTGAAGGGACATTCGGGCGATAAATATAACGATATGGCTGACGCCCTGGCAAAAGAGGCGTTAGGATTAGGAGGTAAATGATTTGGCAACAGAAAATACAAAGCCGGCAGAAAATAAAATGGGCGTTATGCCCGTAAACAAGCTGCTGATCTCGATGTCGCTGCCTATGGTGGCGTCGATGCTTGTGCAGGCTTTATATAACATAGTCGACAGCGTCTTTGTCGCGCAGATAGGCGAGAACGCGCTGACGGCGGTTTCGATGGCGTTCCCGATGCAGACGCTGCTGTTCGCGACATCTGTGGGCGTGGGCGTGGGTCTTAACGCGCTCTTGTCGCGTGCGCTGGGGCAGAAGGATCAGAAGCTGGCGGACAAGTCAACGGTGAATGCGCTGTTTTTAGTGGCGATAGCGTATCTGATATTCCTGTTCATAGGAATATTCCTCGTCCGTCCGTTCTATGAGATACAGACAAATGATCCCGAGATAATAGAGCATGGCGTGGCGTATCTGCAGACGGCGATAGTGCTGTCGTTCGGCGTGTACGCGCAGGTCATCTTTGAGAGGATGCTCATATCCACCGGACGCACAAAGCTGAGCATGACCACGCAGATGATCGGCGCGGTGATAAACCTCGTCTTTGACCCGATCATGATCTTTGGACTCTTCGGCTGTCCGGCAATGGGCGTGCGCGGCGCGGCTCTCGCTACGGTGCTGGGTCAGGTCGTGGCGGCGACTGTAGCGGCGATCTTCAATGTCAAGCTGAACCATGAGATAAACATAAGACTGAAGGGCTTCCGTCCCGACCGTATGGTCATACGGCAGATCCTTTCCGTCGGCATCCCGTCAATGATAATGCAGGCAATAGGCTCGGTGATGGTGTTCGGCTTCAACAAGATACTTATCTACTTCTCATCCACCGCCGTTGCGGTGTTCGGAGTTTACTTCAAGCTGAACTCCATGATCTTCATGCCGATCTTCGGTCTCAATAACGGCATGGTGCCGATAGTCGCGTATAACTACGGCGCACAGAACAGAAAGAGGATGCTCAAAACGATAAAGTACAGCATCATCTACGCGACTGCGATAATGATAATAGGACTTATCATAATAGAGCTTTTCCCGGAAAAGCTGCTCGGCTTCTTCAATGCGTCGGATGAAATGCTCGCGATAGGCGTTCCGGCGCTCCGTATAATCTGCATCCACTTCATCATGGCGGGTCCGGCGATAATTCTTTCGTCGGTGTTCCAGGCACTGGCGCACGGTATATATTCAATGGTGATCTCGCTCATCCGTCAGCTCATCGTGCTGCTGCCGGCGGCGATCATCCTCGCCATCATAGCATACCCGACAAGAGATGTGAGCCTTGTATGGTGGTCGTTCGTTATCGCGGAGATCGCGTCGCTTTCCACCGCGCTCATCTACTATAAGCGGATATACAAGAACATAATCTCAAAGATACCCGAGGGCGCAGATTGATAAAATTTTTGCAATAAATTTTATCAAATACTTGAAAAAAGAATAGTTTTGGTGTAAAATATAAAATAAGTAAATATGCCGCATGGCGGTAATAAAAAAGGAGAATATATTATGCTTAACAAATTGAATGTTGAAAAGGCAGATGTAAAGGGCAAGAGAGTCCTTGTAAGATGCGATTTTAATGTACCGCTCAATGACAAGCAGGAGATCACAGACGATACAAGAATAGTGGGCGCAATGCCGACTATCAAGTATCTCGTTGACAACGGCGCAAAGGTCATCCTTTGCTCGCACATGGGCAAGCCCAAGGGCAACCCGGTACCGGAGCTTTCACTCGCGCCGGTCGCAAAGGCACTTTCAGAGAAGCTCGGCAAGGCTGTAGTATTCGCTGCTGACGATAACGTAGTAGGCGATAACGCAAAGAAGGCAGTTGCTGAGATGGCTGACGGCGATGTTGTTCTTCTCCAGAACACACGCTACAGAGCTGAGGAGACAAAGAATGTTGACGCGTTCTCAGAGGAGCTCGCTTCCCTTGCTGATATCTTCGTAAATGACGCGTTCGGAACAGCGCACAGAGCGCACTGCTCAAATGTCGGCGTCACAAAGTATGTACAGCCCGCGCTTGCAGGCTACCTCATCGAGAAGGAGATACAGTTCCTCGGCAATGCCGTGAACTCACCGGTAAGACCGCTTGTAGCTATCCTCGGCGGCTCAAAGGTATCATCGAAGATATCGGTAATCGAGAATCTCTTAAAGAAGGTAGATAAGCTCATAATCGGCGGCGGTATGGCATACACATTCTTTGCCGCACAGGGCAAGACAACAGGCACATCGCTCTTAGAGCCGGATTATATTGACTATGCAAAGAAGATGCTTGACGAAGCTGGCGATAAGATCGTGCTTCCGATAGACACAGTTATCACAGAGAAGTTCGATAACGACGCTCCGTCAAAGGTAGTAGAGGGCAACATCCCCGACGGCTGGATGGGTCTTGATATCGGTCCTAAGTCGATTGAGCTGTTCAAGGGCGTATTGAAGGATGCAAAGACAGTTGTATGGAACGGACCTATGGGCGTGTTCGAGATGCCGAACTTTGCAAAGGGCACAAACGAGATCGCGGCGCTCTTGGCAGAGCTTGACGCTACAACCGTTATCGGCGGCGGCGACAGCGTTGCGGCTGTAAATCAGGCAGGTCTTGCAGATAAGATGACCCACATATCAACAGGCGGCGGCGCATCTATGGAATTCCTCGAGGGTAAAGATCTCCCGGGAATAGTAGCACTTACTGATGCGGAATAAGAAGGAGAAAAACAATGGGAAAGTATATAATCGCAGGTAACTGGAAAATGAACAAGCTCCCGTCGGAGACCTATGACTATGTTAAAGAGGTCGTAGAGGCGACAAAGGGCTCAACTTGTGAGGTGGTTTGCTGCACACCGTATGTGTGCCTTGCTCCGGCAGTTGAGGCTGCAAAGGGAACACATGTAAAGATAGGCGCTGAGAACCTCCACTTCGAGGAGAAAGGCGCATATACAGGCGAGGTATCGGCAGAGATGCTCAAGGATCTCGGAGTAGAGTATGTCATCATGGGTCACAGCGAGAGACGCGAGTATAACAACGAGACTGACGAGACAGTTAATTTGAAGGC
>CAMNAT010000152.1 GCA_946531785.1 uncultured Oscillospiraceae bacterium | reverse complement strand
TTTATTGTATAAAGATAACCGGAATCTGCAGCAGGAAATTCATAGTGCATGGTTGTGTCCGGAACAGATGCAGCAGACTTGTCTAAGTTATTCCACAAATCAACAGTTCCGCCGTAGTAAATATCGGACATGTATGAGCAGTTTATAAAAGCTCCCGTTCCAATACTTTTCATACTTTTCGGTATTCTTACAGCGCTAAGATTCCAGCAGTTCCCGAACACATAGTTCCCCATGCTTTCAGTACCCTCAGAAAAATATGCAGAAATTATTCCTCTGCATTTCCAGAACGCATATGAACTGATATTTCTGATCCCCTTTTCTGCCAAAACAAAGTTTATGTCAGAAGTGTATTTACACCAGGGCGACTTGGACACCTGAAGATCGTAATCAAACCCGAAATCATTCATCTTCCCCTCGCCGCTTATATATAAAATTCCGTTTTTATACAGCGTCCATGTTATTCCCTCTCCGCAGTTACCGCTATCTAATATCCCGGCAGCATTTGTCAGAGTTTTGTTGATGTAACGGATGATCTCAAAGTCACCTTCAGGAACATCCGGAAGCTTATATAAATAATTCCCTTCTTTATCATCCGGTGTATTAATTACATGATCCGAAAAATGTGAGGAGCCTCTTGCAAAATATGTATAAAATGCACCATTTTCTCCCTGATCATCCCATGTGACATCTATATAATAATAATCCCCATCGTCAAGCTTTACCAGATTCCATGCGTGCGGCTCTTTGCCAAAGTCTGTCAAGGCGTATCCTGTCACATGAACATTATCGATCCCCAAAGCATTAAGAATCAGCTGAAATGCTTCTGTGTAACCCTCGCATACAGGCATTGTTTCAATGCTATCGTCAAGAACACTTACTATATTATGAGCCGAAGCTGCTGTACTAGGTATTGTGTAAGTCTCATCGCCTATTTTAATATCTTCATATGCGTATTCGACCGAATTTATGATAGCATCATGGACAGATTTGACTGTGATATATTCCCCCTGCGATTTGAAGCATTCCGCAATTGAGATATAGCCTTCAAGGTTTCTCTGTATTTGTTCATCGATGTTATGTCTGGTCTTGCCGGATGCATAATCTTCATTTATTGTAAGCAATACTTTATACTGTTTTTCTTTTGAATAGTACGAATAAACAAAGGATTCAAGCCAATACATTTCGGGATGATCATTTATAAGCGTTATAACAACCGCTCTGATATCGCCAGGCGATAAGCTGTATTTGTAATCTTTGTTTTCGTCATTAGGGAGATAGTATATCGGATCATCATTTACCATCTTTTTTTCAATATCCGAATAATTACCCTCAAATGCCTCACATTGTTCAAGCAGATCTTCATAGCATTCCGACAGACCCGGTGATTCTTCAGCGAGGTACATTCTTCCGTAATCCGACCCGTATTTATAAAACCCATATGTCTCTGAAGCAACACCCAGATCCTCACAATATATATCCGGCTCATCCCCGTATATCTTCTCTATCCCGGATAAATCCTTCATATCGCCTACCGGCAATTCAAGTTCGCGTTCATCCAACATATTATCAAAAGCCATATCAATATCCGATCTTGCGGAAACTGTAATATCAGCAAAACAGCTTTGAATTAAACAAAACGCACTCACCCAAGCTACAAGCTTATTACGCAATTTGATCATCTCCTGTCTGTAAATCATTTACTAAAGAAATTATAACATAAGAAAACAATACTGTATATTGACAATATATATAAATATTATGTCAAATATTTGTTTGATTCTTTTGTGCAATCTACTTGAATCTTGCCTGTATTTGACACGAAATTTCTACTTTGTTACAGGTTTATATCGCCCGAAAACTATTGACATTCTTCTAACATAAGGTGTATAATATACCACATAGGTTTAAAATACGAAAGGAGTATATATAAACATGAGCAGAGTGTATAACTTTTCGGCAGGTCCTTCGATGCTGCCTGAAGAGGTTTTAAAAAAGGCACAAGAGGAAATGGTGGAATATCCGGGGGCGGGCATGTCCGTAATGGAAATGAGCCACCGTTCAAAGGTTTATGATGATATAATAAAAGAGGCAGAAAGGCTCGTAAGAGAGCTTATGAATGTTCCTGACAACTACAAGGTAATGTTCGTTCAGGGCGGCGGCTCCACACAGTTCGCTATGGTACCGATGAACCTCGGTACAAAGCACAAGGCTGCTGACTTCCTTATAACAGGTCAGTGGGCTAAGAAGGCTGCACAGGAGGCTGAGAAATATATCAAGGTCAACAGGATAGCATCATCCGCCGATAAAACATTTTCATATATTCCGAAGCCCGAGGCTTCTGAGTTCTCGTCCAAGGATGAGGTAGATTATTGCTATATATGCTACAACAATACTATTTACGGCACACGCTATACAGAGCTTCCTAAAACAGACGCTGTTCTGGTTGCGGATATTTCATCGAACGCTATGAGCGAGGTTATCGATGTATCCAAGTTCGGTCTTCTTTTTGCAGGCGCACAGAAGAACCTCGGACCTGCAGGTGTTGTTCTTGTCATAGCACGCGAGGATCTTATCGGCGAGCCGCTTGAGGGTACCCCTACAATGCTTACCTATAAGACACATGCAGACAATGATTCACTGTATAACACTCCCCCGACCTATGCTATATATATCTTCAAGCTTGTACTTGAGTGGATAAAGTCAAAGGGCGGTATCGCTGAGCTCCAGAAGATCAACGAGGCAAAGGCAAAGATCCTTTATGATTTCCTTGATTCTTCAAAGATGTTCAAGGGCACAGTTGTTCCGGAGGATCGCTCGCTCATGAATGTTCCGTTTGTTACAGGTGATGAAGAGCTTGACGCAAAATTTATCAAAGCAGCAACAGCCGCAGGCTTTGTTAATCTCAAGGGTCACAGAACTGTAGGCGGTATGAGAGCTTCTATCTACAATGCAATGCCTGTCGAAGGTGTTGAAAAGCTTGTAGAATTCATGAAGAAGTTTGAGGAGGAAAATTCGTAATGTATAATATACTTACACTTAACAAAATCGCTGAATGTGGTCTTGACCGTCTCGGTGATAACTATAATATTACAGATGATGCATCCGCTGATGTTGACGGTATCATCTTAAGAAGCTTCAAGATGCATGATATGGAGCTTCCTAAGTCATTGAAGGCTGTTGCCCGCGCAGGTGCCGGTGTAAATAACATCCCCATCGACAAGTGCACAGAAAAGGGTATCGTGGTATTCAATACTCCTGGTGCTAATGCTAACGCCGTTAAAGAGTTGGTTATTGCAGGTATGCTTCTTGCATCACGCGACATCATAGGCGGTGTTGAATGGTCAAAGACACTCACAGGTGACGATATCGGCAAACAGGTAGAGAAAGGCAAGTCAAACTTTGCCGGACATGAGATCAAGGGTAAAACATTGGGTGTTATTGGTCTCGGCGCTATTGGTATACTCGTAGCAAACGCAGCCGTAAGACTCGGTATGGATGTAGTCGGATATGATCCGTATCTCAATGTTAATAACGCATTGAGGCTTGACAGACATGTAAAGAATGTTGCAGACATAAAACAGGTATTCGAAGCAGCAGATTTCATCACAGTTCATGTCCCCCTTATGGATTCGACAAGGGATACAATAAATGCCGAAGCTATCGAATCAATGAAGGATGGTGTCATCATTCTTAACTTTGCCCGCGGAGGTCTTGTTAATAACGATGCGATCAAGTCAGCGCTCGCATCCGGAAAAGTAGCAAAGTATGTTGTTGACTTCCCCGATGCTGAAACCGTAGGTCAGCCCGGCATCATCGCTATCCCCCACCTCGGCGCTTCGACCGAGGAATCAGAGGATAACTGTGCAAGGATGGCTGCAGATGAGATCAAGGAATTCCTCGAACACGGCAACATTGAGAATTCAGTAAACTTCCCCAACTGCAGTCTTCCAAATGACAGAGTTGGCAGAATAACTGTACTTCACAAGAATATTCCTAATGTGATCGCTAAGTATGCCGATATTCTCAAGTCCGTTAACATCTCCGATATGATGAATAAATCACGCGGTGAATATGCATACACTATCATAAATACCGATCACGAGATCACCCAGGAAATGTTCAATACTATAGCATCACTCCCCGAGGTAATCAACGCAAGACTTATTAAATAACCCATTGACTGTGCGGATACATTCTGCACAGTCATTTTTTTTATTAAAACTATTGAAATCAAGCAAAATACATGATATAATGTTAGTAATATTATACTATTAAGGAGGATATCAACATGGATGAATTTTTTGACAAAATAAAAGATGGAGCTTTCAAAGTCAAGGACGGAGCTGAGCTTGTTGCTCGCGAGATCGCAAAGCGTACTTCTGAGGCCATCACCCACACAAAGCTGTCCTTTGCCATCAATCAGGCACAGAGTAAGATCCAGGATGTGTATACTGAGATAGGTGAAAGCCTGTACGCTCAGCATGTTAACGGAACAGATATTGACGAAAGTCTTGTTCCTTATTTTGAGCAGCTCGACAAATTAAATGACGAGATCGACTCGCTCAACTCAAAGCGCGCAGAGCTTATTAATTCACTTCAGTGCAGTGAATGCGGCGCATTCAATCCAAAGGACGCTGTATTCTGTTCAAAATGCGGCTCAAAATTCGAACCTGCAGACACAGCAGCTGCAGAAATTATCGACGACAGCTTTGTCGATGATGACGATGACGAAGAGATAATTATTGAGCCTAAGAAGCCCGAGGATGCTGAATAAAGATTTTTAAGTTTAAAGAGGATAAACAATGGATTTTGATAAGCTCAAAAAAGCAGCGAAGGAAACATTCCGGATCATGACCGGGAAAGACGATGATGAACTATTCGACGATGATGATGAAATAATCAATAACGATACCGAGGCTGATGCAGAATCTGATTTTGATTATGCTCCGGAGCCTTTTGACAAACCGGAAGAAGAACCGGGATCAGATGTGTCTTCAGATGCTTCTAATGACAACACGGTAGAGCATACACAGCGTATTGATCTCAAATCAGTGCTTCAGATGTTTAAGTCACCCGGTTCGGACGACACAAAGCAAGCTCCCGACACACCAAAGAAGGATCCTAATGCTTCTGTTGAAGAAACTACTAAAGCTGTTGAGAAGATAGACAAGAAAATAGACGAAATATCCGTCGCCGCAGACGAAAACAATGAAAAGATCAATGTGACTCTTACCGAGTTGAAAACTGATGTTTCTACTGCTCTTGATACTTTCAGGGATGAGCTCTCCGCTATGAGAGTTAATTCTGATGGGATGACCTCCGGTCAGCAGGAGTTTTCTTCGACCGTTCTTGAGCGTCTGAACGCTACTGACAAAAAGATCGACAAGATAGCCGCATCAATATCAAGCGTATCAAAGCTGAACGACAGCATTTTCGATCTTAAGAATTCGCAGATTAACACGAGGAATTCCCTTGGGGATCTTGAAGCAGCATTCTATCAGTTCAAAAAAAAGTTGAACACAAGCATGCTTATCATCAGTATAATCGCTGCAGTAATTGTTATCTTAGAGATAATTAATCTATTATCATGAAGCAAATAAAAATGAGGTGTTCGCACCTCATTTTTATTTAAAAACCACATTTTCATCGCCAAACTCATATTTTAACTCTCGGATCGCTGAAGCTGATCCGTTGAAATACATGTCACGCGGCACGCCGGCAATTTTTCGCGTGTCCGCAAAGAAAACACGCACCTCATTATCACCTCTGAAGGGCGCAAGTGCCGTCCTGAGCTTTTGGAAGATGTCAGCGGTATTGGCTTCAACCTTAATGAAAAGCACCTTTTGCTTTTGAACGGCCTTTTTTTCTCCAATAGAGTTGAGAGCTGCATCAAGCTCCTGAGCTGTGTTTAACAGCAGCTTCGGCTCTTCATCCTCCCTCTGACTTACAGTGCCTGATATA
>CAMNAT010000151.1 GCA_946531785.1 uncultured Oscillospiraceae bacterium | reverse complement strand
ATGAGAAGCCCTTCGCGGGCGTGAACGGCAGCGGCAAGCACAACAACTGGTCAATGTCAACGGATGCGGGCGTGAATCTGCTCTCACCCGGCGAAACACCGTATGAGAACGCGCAGTTCCTGCTGTTCCTGTGCGCGGTTATAAAGGCGGTCGATGATTATCAGGATCTCTTGCGTATCTCCGTAGCCACAGCCGGCAACGATCACAGGCTCGGCGCGAATGAGGCTCCGCCTGCGGTCGTATCCATGTTCCTCGGTGATGAATTGAACGCGGTCTTGGAGGCGATAGAGAACGACACGCCGTATAAGAATGCGGAAAAGACACAGATGAAGCTTGGTGTCGATGTATTGCCTAAGTTCAACCGTGACACGACCGACAGAAACAGAACATCGCCGTTCGCGTTTACGGGAAACAAATTCGAGTTCCGTATGCTCGGCTCATCAAACAGTATAGCATGTGCTAATATCATGCTCAACAGTGCTGTTGCGGAAAGCCTGAAGGTATATGCTGATCGTCTGGAGAGGGCGGAGGATTTTGAAGCAGCGCTCCATGATATGATCCGTAAAACGATAAAGGATCATAAGCGGATCATCTTTAACGGCAACGGTTATGATGATGAGTGGATAAAAGAAGCGACAGCGGTACGCGGACTCAGCAACCTGCGCACCACGCCGGACGCTATTCCGCATATTTTAGACGAGGAAAATGTCAGGATGCTGACCTCGCATAAGGTGTTCTCAGAGGCTGAGATAAGATCACGCTGCGAGATAACGCTTGAAAACTACTGCAAGTCAGTCGTGATTGAGGCTAACGCAATGTCACAGATCGCAAGGGGAGAGATACTTCCGGCAGTGCTTGAATATGAGGCATTTATAGTGAAAACAGCCTCATTAAAAAAGGCACTCGGCATAGATAGCGCATATGAAACAGCAACTGCAAGCAGGCTCTCAGGGCTTGTGGAGAGTATATCCGAAAGTGCCGATGCGCTTGACAGTGCTATAAATAAGGTCTCGACCGCGGCGGATATCATCAGCGAGGGCTATATGATACGCGATGAGCTGCTCGGAAAAATGACAGCGCTGCGTGAGCCGTGTGATGAGGCAGAGCTTCTTGTAGCTAAAAAGTATTGGCCGTTCCCGACATACGGTGACTTATTGTTTGGAGTTAGATAAATATAAAAGTAAGGAAAGAAGATGATTTAAAATGACAACAGAGATGATCAAAGAACTAATATCAACAGAAGTGTTCGGCGTGTGGTTCCTTATCGGCGCGGCGCTCGTGTTCTGGATGCAGGCGGGCTTCGCAATGGTCGAGGCGGGCTTCACAAGGGCAAAGAACACCGGCAACATCATAATGAAGAACCTCATGGACTTCTGTATCGGCACAGTCGTGTTTATTATTATCGGCTTCGGACTGCTGATGGGCGAGGATCTGTTCGGGTTTATCGGCAGGCCGGGATTCGATCTGTTCACGGCATACGAGGGCTTTGACTTTTCAAGCTTTGTGTTCAACCTCGTATTCTGCGCGACAACGGCAACGATAGTATCGGGAGCGATGGCAGAGCGGACAAAATTCCTCTCCTACTGTATATATTCCGCGATACTTTCGGCATTGGTATATCCGATAGAGGCGCACTGGATCTGGGGCGGTGGCTGGCTGGCACAGATCGGCTTCCACGATTTTGCGGGATCGTGCGCGATACATATGGTCGGCGGCATATCCGCGCTCATCGGCGCAAAGATACTCGGCCCGCGTATAGGCAAGTTCAAGAAGGACAAAAACGGCAAGGTGGTAAAGGTAAACGCGTTCCCCGGTCACAACCTCGCACTCGGCGCGTTGGGCGTGTTCATACTCTGGCTTGGCTGGTACGGCTTCAACGGCGCGGCGGCAACATCTATTGAGCAGATGGGTTCGATATTCCTCACAACGACTATCGCTCCGGCAGTGGCAACAGTGGTATGTATGATATTCACATGGATAAAGTACGGCAAGCCCGATGTTTCGATGTGTCTTAACGCCTCACTCGCCGGACTTGTGGCGATAACCGCGCCCTGTGACGTTACTGACGCGTTCGGCGCGATAGTTATAGGCGCAATAGCGGGAGTATTGGTAGTATTCGGCGTATGGCTCTTAGACTATAAGCTGCATATAGACGACCCTGTCGGAGCAGTCGCGGTGCATTGTCTTAACGGTATATGGGGAACATTAGCGGTAGGACTGTTCGCAACCTCATCTGCTCCCGGTTATTCTATAGCAGACGCTTCGGGCAACACCTTAACGGGACTGTTCTACGGCGGCGGGTTCAAGCTTTTAGGTCTACAGCTCACAGGCTTTGCGACTGTGGCACTGTGGACGGTAATTACGATAACAATTACCTTCCTTCTGATAAAGGCTATAGTAGGGCTTCGCGCTTCGCGTGAGGAGGAGATAATCGGTCTTGACGCTACCGAGCACGGACTTCCGACTGCATACGCCGGCTTTGCGATGCACGCGGATTATGCGGAGGGCGCAGAAGCTATGCCGGTCGTGGTAACAGGTGATGTTCCGGCGGCGGAGGCGATACCTGTTAAGAAGCTTCCGTCCTTTGACGAGGGAACAGGGCCGAAGTTTACAAAGATAGAAATAGTATTAAAGGAGTCAAAGTTCGAGCCGCTCAAAAATGCGTTGATGGAAATAGGTATAACCGGTATGACGGTTTCGCATGTTCTGGGCTGTGGCATACAGAAGGGCAGACCGGAATATTACCGCGGTGTACAGCTTGAGCCGAATCTGCTCCCAAAGGTACAGGTGGATATCGTTGTATGCGAGGTGCCTGTAAGGTCAGTAATTGAAACGGCAAAGAGAGTACTTTATACCGGACACATCGGTGACGGAAAGATATTTGTTTATGATGTTGAGAATGTTATAAAGGTAAGAACGGGTGAGGAAGGCTATGATGCCTTGCAGGATGTCGAGTAAGAAAGGAGAACGATTATGTCACTTATAATACCAAAAGACTATACCCCCGTTATTTCGGGCAGAGAAACAGAGCGAGCTATAAAGCTCGCAAGGACTATATTCCAGAAGAGGCTGTCTGAGGCGTTATGCCTTGATAGAGTATCTGCGCCGCTGTTCGTTGCGCCGGAGACGGGTCTAAACGATAACCTCAACGGCGTGGAGCGTCCGGTAAGCTTCGACGCGCCGTGCTGCGGCGGTAAGGAGCTTGAGATCGTCCATTCACTTGCAAAATGGAAGAGGATGACACTCGGCAGATACGGTTTTCCTGCAGGTGAGGGCCTGTATACCGATATGAACGCTATCCGCCGCGATGAGGAGGTAGATAACCTCCATTCAATGTATGTTGACCAGTGGGACTGGGAGGCTGTTATAGAGAAAAAGGATCGCAATACCGAGACGCTTAAAAGCTATGTCAGAAAGATCTATGGCGCGTTAAAGGCGACAATGGCAGAGCTGAGAGAAACATATCCCGGGCTTTCAGATCCGTTTGCTGATGAAATTTCGTTTGTGACAACACAGGAGCTTCTGGATATGTACCCCGATGACGTTCCGCATGAGCGCGAGAACAAGCTACTGCGTGAAAAGAAGGCGGTGTTCTTAATGAACATCGGCGGCGCGCTCTCAAACGGCGAGCGACATGATGGCAGAGCGCCGGATTATGATGACTGGTCGCTCAACGGTGATATCATGGTTTACTATCCGCTTCTCGATCAGTGCTTTGAGATATCGAGCATGGGTATCAGAGTTGACGAAAAGTCGCTTGTATCTCAGTGTGAGATAGCACACACGACAGACCGGCTAACGCTTGACTTCCATAAGGGTATTCTGGACTGTACCCTTCCGTACACTATAGGCGGCGGCATAGGTCAGTCAAGGCTGTGTATGCTCATGCTCGGCAAGGCACATATCGGCGAGGTGCAGTCATCTGTATGGCCTGAGGATATGAAAAAGGCCTGCACAGAGGGCGGAATGGAATTATTATAAAAGATTGGATGATCGCTTATGAAAACATTATACTCACCTGCGTTTGAACATGATGCCTGCGGCATAGGCGCGGTGGTCGATATAAAGGGAAGAAAATCACATCAGACTGTGTCCGATGCGCTGACTATCGTAGAGACATTGGAGCATCGCGCGGGCAAGGATGCCGAGGGCAAAACAGGAGACGGAGTTGGGATACTCTTGCAGATCTCACACAGGTTTTTTAAAAAGGCTGCGGCAGAGATAGGCATAACCCTTCTTTCGGAGCGGGATTACGGCGTGGGAATGTTCTTCTTCCCGCAAAATGAGCTGATGCGGTCTCAGGCAAAGAAGATGTTTGAGATAATTGCTGAGAAGGAGGGGCTTAAAGTCCTAGGCTGGCGCATCGTGCCATCCGATAACACCGTAATAGGCAAGAAAGCGCTCGAATGTATGCCGTGCATAATGCAATGCTTCATAGCCCGTCCGTATGATGTTAAGCGAGGGCTTGAATTTGACCGCAAGCTGTATATAGCAAGGCGGGTGTTTGAACAGAGTAATGAGGATACATATGTGGTGTCGTTATCGAGCAGAACGATCGTCTACAAGGGCATGTTCCTTGTAGGCGATCTTCGCCGATTCTTTATTGATCTACAATCTGAGGATTACGAGAGCGCGATAGCTCTCGTTCATTCGCGCTTTTCAACAAATACGAATCCGAGCTGGCAGCGCGCGCACCCGAACAGGCTCATTGTGCATAACGGTGAGATAAATACCATAAAGGGCAATGCCGATAAGATGCTGGCGCGTGAGGAAACGATGCAGTCAGAGCATTTAGGTGATGATCTCTATAAGGTCATACCCGTTGTCAATACCGAGGGCTCGGACTCGGCTATGCTCGATAACACGCTTGAGTTTCTTGTTATGAGCGGGATGGAGCTGCCTCTTGCGGTGATGATAACCATTCCCGAGCCATGGGATAACAACCACGCGATGAGCCGGAAAAAGAGAGATTTTTATCAGTATTATGCAACTATGATGGAGCCGTGGGACGGTCCGGCATCCATACTCTTTTCCGATGGCGACATCATGGGCGCGGTGCTCGACCGCAACGGTCTGCGTCCGTCAAGGTATTATATAACCGATGATGATCGTCTTATACTATCGTCTGAGGTCGGCGCATTGGAGATAGAGCCGGAGAGGATAGTTAAAAAGGACAGGCTTCGTCCGGGTCGTATGCTTCTGGTAGACACGGTAAAAGGCAGAGTCATAGATGATGAAGAGCTGAAGGAAACCTATGCTTCGCGTCAGCCGTATGGTGAATGGCTTGATACGAGCCTTCTGCGTCTCGCTGAGCTTAAAATACCGAATATGAAGGTGCCGGAGCATGATCCGCTGATGCGCAAGCGTCTGCAAAAGGCTTTCGGATACTCATATGAGGATATAATGACCTCGATCCTGCCTATGGCGCTGACAGGCTCTGAAAAGATCGCAGCGATGGGCACAGACTCTCCTATCGCGGCACTTTCAAAGGAGCCGCAGCCGCTGTTCAATTACTTCAAGCAGCTCTTTGCACAGGTCACGAACCCGCCGATAGACGCGATAAGGGAGGAGATAGTCACATCTACTACGGTCTATATCGGCGAGGACGGCAATATCTTAGAGGAAAAGCCGGAAAACTGTAATGTAATAAAGATAAATGACCCGATACTTACCTCGACTGATATACTTAAGCTGAAAAGCGTGCATGATAAGGGCTTTAAGGCGGCTGTGATACCGATGCTGTACTATAAGAATACCCGGCTTGACAAAGCGGTAAAGCGGCTGTTCCTCGATGCGGATAAGGCGCAGCGCGACGGAGCGAATATCCTGATTTTATCAGACAGAGGCGTGGACGAGAACCATCTTGCGATACCGTCGCTTTTAGCGGTCTCGGCACTGCATCAGCATCTTGTCATGACAAAACGGCGCACATCCGTGGCGGTCGTTTTAGAGAGCGGCGAGCCGCGCGA
>CAMNAT010000150.1 GCA_946531785.1 uncultured Oscillospiraceae bacterium | reverse complement strand
CAAATTCGAGCGCAGTGCTATCAACAGCGTTGAGCAGAAGCAGGCAAACTGATAACGACTAATTAAAAACCGAAGCCTTTGCGCTTCGGTTTTTAAATTATGAACTTTTAGTAAATTATCAAAAAACTGTTGAGATTTATTGTAAAGTGTGATATACTTAACAGGTGTATGATAATATCGGGAAGGGTAAGGGTGCTGTGTTCGGATATGTTACGCCCGATAAGGGTGGGCTTACTGAAGCCGAGTATGAAAGCTTCAGGGCTGTATATTGCGGAGTGTGCCGCGAGATAGGCAAAAAAGCGTCTCAGGCTGCGCGTATGGGGCTGAGCTATGATATAACCTTTCTTGCGATGGTGTTATCCTCGGCTTTATATGCCGATGCTGAGATAAAGGAAGCTGCATGTATAGCCCATCCGGTAAAAAAGCGCGCATATTGTTCAGATGATGAAGCGGTCGGATATGCCGCGGCAGTCGGAGTGCTGCTCCAGTACCTGAAGCTTGCCGATGACTGGCATGACGACAGGAGCATAAAGGCACTGTTCGGGATGCTTGTATTGTATAAAGGATATCGCAAGGTAAAGAAAAAATACAGCAGAGAGTTTTCGGAGATCAAAAAAAGACTTGACGAGCTGAGCCGTCTTGAAGAAGGGGGCTGCGCGTCGGTGGATATGGCGGCGGATACCTTTGCGGGGATACTTGAGATATTGTTTACTCCCGGGCTTGTAAAGGACGACGCGCTGCGCCGGACTCTTGCATGGTTCGGATACAATCTCGGCAGATGGATATATATTATAGACGCATATAACGATATAGAAGATGACAGGAAAAGCGGGTCATATAATCCGCTGGTCATTTCAGACCACACCGATCCAGGTGATATCGAGCTTTCGCTCACACTTACTTTGGGAAATATCGCATCAGCATATGATCTGATCGGATTCAAAAGGAACAGGGAGCTGATCGGGAAAATAGTATATATAGGACTTAAGGAAAAGCAAAAGACCATCCTGTATGGGAATAATGATGAAAAGAAGGTTATGCAATGAATCCGTATGAGGTTCTGGGTGTCAGCGAGGGCGCTGATGAGGAGACCATAAAAAAGGCATATAAGGAGCTTGTAAAGAAGTATCATCCTGATAAATATGTAAACAATCCGCTGGCGGACCTTGCCGCGGAGAAGATGAAGGAGATAAATAAAGCATATGATATGCTGACAAAGAATAACGGTGCGGCGCATAACACAAGCGGCAGCTATGGCAGCAGCGGACACGGCACATATGGCGGCTATAGAAATGCCGGCGCTTATCAGAATATCAAGCCCACATTTGAGCTGGTGCGCCAGCTGATAGGAATGAATGCAGTGACTCAGGCGCTCATGATGCTCAACCAGCTTCCCAAAACGGCTGAGTGGTATTTTTTGTCGGGGGTAGCAAATATCCGGCGCGGATGGAATTCGGTCGGGGTCGAGCATTTAGAGAAGGCTGTTGAAATGGAGCCTGGGAATGCGGAGTACCGGGATACCCTGAATCGCGTAAAGGATAATGTAAACACATATAACAGCGGCGGTACGACATTTACCGGAGGTGGCAGCATATGCAGAGCGCTTCCGTGCTTCTGCCTTCCGTGCTTCTGCCCGGGATCATGCTGCTGCTGTTGACGGAGGTATAGTAAAAATGGCAAATAAGGAGCATATCACATCGATAGGCGGACAGGCGGTCATGGAGGGCGTTATGATGCGCGGACCGCATAAGACTGCGGTAGCGGTACGCAAGCCTGACGGTGAGATAGAAACAAAGATAGATAATAACGGTACAAAGACAAGAAAGGGCATCCTGAAGCTGCCTGTAATACGCGGCTGCGTGAGCTTTGTTGACAGCCTTGTTATCGGTATGAAGGCGCTTATGTGGAGTGCGGAGTTTATAGACATAGAGGGTGACGAGGAAGAGGAGGAAAGCAAGTTCGACAGATGGCTTGAGGATAAATTCGGCGATAAGATAAAGGATATAGTGATATATTTCGCCGTATTCATCTCAATAGTGTTCAGTGTAGGGCTGTTCATGTTCCTGCCGTCACTTCTGGTGTGGCTCGTTGAGCGTGTGCCGGCGTGGCAGTCGTTCACATCCACACAGGTGTTCACAAGTACCTTTGAGGGCATAATAAGGATGCTTATATTCCTAGGCTATATGGCTCTGATCTCTCAGATGAAGGATATAAAGCGCGTGTTTGAATACCACGGCGCGGAGCATAAGACGATAGCTTGCTATGAGGCGGGCGAGGAGCTTACTCCGGAGAATGTAAAGAGATTCACGAGATTCCATCCGAGATGCGGAACCAGCTTTCTGCTTTTCGTAATGATAATAAGTATAATAGTATTTGCATTTCTGCCGAGGTTTGACGAGGTGCATCCGAAGATACTGGAGATACTGTTAAGGCTCGGCACAAGGCTTTTATGTCTGCCGATCGTAGCGGGCTTGTCATTTGAGGTGATAAAGCTTGCGGGCAGGAGCAAAAACAGATGCGTCGGCTGGCTTTCAAAGCCGGGACTGTGGCTGCAGAAGCTCACGACGCGTGAGCCGGACGAATCGCAGATAGAGGTAGCGATCGCGTCAATGAAACCGTGTATACCTGAAAATAAAGAGGAGGACAAATGGTAGTCAGTAGACTGCGCAGTGAGGTGCGCAAGCAGTTAAAGGAAAACGGACACGAGGCGGACTGGATAATCTCACATGTGACGGGGATGTCTCAATCGGATTTCATTATGCACCCCAGAGAGGTGACCGATGATGAGATGCGGAAGATCAAGGATATCATCACAAGGCGGAACTCAGGCGAGCCGCTGCAGTATATTCTTGGCTATACTGAGTTCATGGGTCTGACCTTCAAGGTGAACGAGCTGACGCTTATTCCGCGCCAGGACACGGAAACGCTTGTTGAGACCGTTGTTACAAGGATAGGTCATGATCATGTGAGAGTCCTTGATATCGGCACGGGAAGCGGCTGTATAGGTATAAGCATAGCAAAGCTTTGTCCTAATGCGGAGGTAACGCTTCTTGATTACAGTGACGCTATCCTTGCCGTTGCAAGGGAAAACGCCGAGCACAACGGTGTCGATGTAAAGCTTATGCGCTGCGATATACTAGAGGAGATCCCGACGGGCGAGTACGATCTCATCGTGTCAAATCCTCCGTATATCGAAACGGAAACGATCTTCAGCCTTGATAATATCGTGAGCAGCTATGAGCCGCCCGAGGCTCTTGACGGCGGCTTTGACGGATTGATGTTCTATCATCGTATTGTTGAGGATGTCGCGAAGAAAATACTTACAGAGGACGGAGCGATAGCGTTTGAGATAGGCTATACTCAGGGTGATGCGGTGTCTGAGATACTGCATGAGGAGGACTTTTCAAATATAAAGGTGCTCCGCGATCCGTGCGGAAATGACAGAGTTGTGACGGCACGGCTCAAGCCGGCATTATTTTCATAAATCATAAGGGGACATAAAAGATGTACAGAGTAGGAATACTTACCTCCGGCGGGGATTGCCAGGGGTTGAACGCGGTCATCCGCGCAGTAGCAAAATCATTGTATGAGGAATTTGACGATAAGGTAGAGATATACGGGATCAGAAACGGCTATGCCGGACTTATCGACGGCGAGATACACAAGATGTCAAAATCTGATTTCTCGGGTATACTCACGCTTGGTGGAACGATCCTGGGAACATCACGCCGACCGTTCAAGATGATGCGTGTGATCGACGATGTCACCGGTATCGACAAGGTCAAGAACATGAAGTCCAACTATAAGAAATTCGGTCTTGACTGCATAGTTGTATTGGGCGGCAACGGAACTCACAAATCGGCACATATGCTTAGTGAGGAGGGGCTCAATGTTGTATCCCTGCCAAAGACGATAGATAACGATGTTTGGGGAACAGATATAACCTTCGGCTTCCAGAGCGCGTGTGATATTGCGGTGAATGTTATTGACTGCATCCATACCACGGCTACCTCGCATGGGCGTATATTCATAGTTGAGGTAATGGGTCACAAGGTCGGCTGGCTCACTCTTAACGCGGGTATCGCAGGCGGCGCGGATATCATTCTCATACCTGAGATACCGTATAACATTGAAAAGGTAGCGGCTGTTATCAACAAGCGTGAGTCGGAGGGGAAGAGCTTTTCGATCCTCGCAGTCGCTGAGGGCGCGATCTCCGATAAGGATGCGGCGCTCAAAAAGAAGGAGCTGAAGGCTCTCAGGGCGACTCAGCATTATCCGTCCGCGGCTTATCGTGTAGCGGACGAGCTTTCAGAGTATATCTCCAATGAGATACGCGTTACCGTCCCCGGGCATTTTCAGCGCGGCGGCAGCCCGTGCGCGTATGATCGTGTGCTGTGCACAAGACTCGGCGCGGCTGCGGCAAGGCTGATAAAGGAAAAGCATTTCGGCTGCATGGTCGGGATGATAAACGGAAGGACTGTACCTGTTCCGCTGTTTGAGGTAGCGGGAAAGCTGAAGACGGTACCGCTTGACAGCCCGCTTATCAGGGATGCAAAGGATCTCGGCATATCATTTGGTGATTGATCTTTATATAGACACTGGGTATCCGGTGTCTTTTTTTTAATTTACATAAAACTGAATATAAAAATTTTTTTGATTTTTTTTGATTTTTCTCTTGCAAAATCCGTTCTTGTGTTGTATAGTATATATTTGTAGTTTTATGCTTTAATTTCTTATATAATAGGAGTGAAGAATTGTATGGCTGAATTGATCACCACAACGAAAAACAAGACCTATAAATATATAAGATCATTATTGCAGAAAAAATTTCGTACAGAATATATGAGATATACCGTTGAGGGAGTAAAGTCCGTAAGGGATGCGATCGCGGCAGGGGCACCGGTGGAGCTTATAGCTGCAGCCGAGAGCTTTGACGCGGCAGAGCTTTTTGTGGATATTCCGTATGTTACGATCCGTGATGATATCTTTGGTGGTCTTTGCGATACAAAAACACCGCAGGGGATAATAGCTGTTATAAAAATGCGTGATAATGCACATTATACCTGTGATCCTGATAAGCTGTATATATACTGCGACGGAGTCTCCGATCCGGGGAATCTCGGCACCATAATCCGCACAGCGGATGCCGCGGGCTTCGGCGGTGTGCTTTTAAGCAACGGCTGTGCCGATCTGTACAGTCCTAAAACGGTAAGGTCAAGCATGGGCTCATTCTTTAATGTGGACACCATCACAGGCTTTACGCATGAAAGGCTTGCACAGCTTAAAGACAATGGCTTTGCGTTATATTGCGGAGCGCTCTCAGAAGACAGCATCGACTACAGAGAGCCGGATTACTCTGCGCCATCGATCCTGATCGTAGGCAATGAGGCTAACGGAGCAAGTGATGAAATATTAGGGATCAGCACGCATATAATAATACCGATATACGGTAAGGCTGAGTCCTTGAATGCCGCTGTTGCGGCATCGATAATGATGTATGAGGCAGGTGAGCGCAGACATGGATGAGCTTATATACTGGGTGTGGCTCACATCTATCCCGAAGCTGTCCGTAAAGGATCAGCTCAGGCTGATAGAATACTTTGGTGATCCTGAGTCGGTCTTCGGCGCAAAGAATGTGCAGGAGGCAGGGATCTCAAAGAATGCGGCAGAGCTTTTCACCAAGCGTGATCTTTCGGAAGCGAAGCGCATAATAGACAGGATACGGCAGATCGGGGGCTATATACTCACGCTGAATGATCCTGAATATCCTGACTATCTCAGAGATATCGCAGTACCGCCGCCGATACTGTATTGCAGAGGTCAGCATTTGGAATGGAAAAAGCTATACAGGCTCACCGTTGTCGGCACAAGAACACTATCAGCATATGGCAGACGGGCAACCGAGGATATCGTAAAGGGTCTTGCGCGACTCGGTATCGTGATAGTAAGCGGCATGGCAAGAGGAATAGACTCCGTT
>CAMNAT010000149.1 GCA_946531785.1 uncultured Oscillospiraceae bacterium | reverse complement strand
CTTTCGCGTATGAACTGCGGCACATACTCCACCTTCGGGTCAAGTCCCGCCACTGACGGGTTACCCTTTTCCTTTATTTTCTTTACAAGTAAGTCTACTGACATGGTTTTTACCTCTTATTTCATTAATTCGCCTTGATTAATAATTATCTCGCCGCCGACAAGGACGTATTCCGGCTTGCCGTACAGCTCAAAGCCGTCATAGGGCGAGTTCTTGCCCTTGGAGTGCAGCTTCTTTATATCCACCGTCCATTTCGACCTTGGATCAAAGATGATCACATCCGCCGTCTGACCGACAGAAAGCGAGCCCTTGGCTATACCCAATATACGCGACGGGTTCACCGCCATCTTCTCTATCAGTCCGCCCATGGTCAGCACGCCCTCGTTCACAAGGCACTTTATACCCAGTCCCAGCGAGGTCTCAAGCCCGACTATGCCGTTCTTTGCAAGTCCGAACTCGCAGTCCTTCTCATCCGCATGGTGCGGCGCGTGGTCGGTAACGATACAGTCTATCGTTCCGTCGCGCAGTCCTTCCTTTATCGCCGCGACATCCTCCGCTGTTCTTAGCGGCGGATTCATCTTGGCATTCGTGTTGAAGCCCATGCACGCCTCCTCCGTAAGCGCGAAATAGTGCGGACAGGTCTCGCAGGTCACGCGCACGCCGCGGCGCTTTGCCTGCCTTATCAGCTCAACGGAGCCCTTTGTCGAGATATGCGCTATATGCACGCGTCCGCCGATAGCCTCGGCAACGATTATGTCGCGCGCCGCCATTACCTCCTCGGCGGCTCTCGATATCCCGCGCAGCCCCATTGCGGTAGCGACAGCGCCCTCGTTCATATCGCCCTCGCCGAGCGCCATATCCTCACAGTGGGAAATGACAACGATATCGAACATCTCCGAATACTCCATCGCGCGGCGCATAAGTCCGGAATTCTCCACCGGATGCCCGTCATCGGAAACCGCGACCGCTCCGGCAAACGCCATCTCGCCCATCTCGGCTAAGATCTTGCCCTCCTGACCCTTAGATACCGCGCCGATCGGGAACACGTTCGCATAGCCCGCCTCGGCCGCCTTCTGCTTTATATACGACACCACCGCGGCATTGTCGCAGACCGGATTGGTGTTCGGCATACATGCAACGGACGTAACGCCGCCGCATACCGCCGCGCGTGTGCCCGTTTCGATATCCTCCTTATACTCCTGTCCGGGCTCTCTGAGATGCACATGCATATCCACAAGCCCCGGCGCAACGATCTTGCCGGTCGCGTCGATTATCTCCATCTCAACGCCCGTAAGATCCTTGTCCTCGCCGATCTCCGAGATAACTCCGTTTTCAATAAATATATCCGTCACCGCGTCGATCCCGTTTGCCGGGTCGATAACATGTCCGTTTTTAATAAGTATTTTCATCTTAGAATCCCCCGTGAATCAACATATCCATAACTGCCATTCTCACCGCAACGCCGCTCGTCACCTGCTGAGTGATAACACTCTTCTCGCCGTCAATGACAGTTGTTGAAAGCTCCACTCCGCGGTTTACGGGTCCCGGATGCATAACGATAGCGTCCGGCTTTGCGAGCTTCAAGCGGCTGTCGTCCACGCCGAAGAAGCGGAAATACTCTCTTACGCTCGGGAACAGACCCTTTTTCTGCCGCTCGAGCTGGATCCTCAGCCCCATAACGACATCGGCGTCCACTATAGCCTCATGGATATTATTGAATACCTTCACGCCCAGCTCCTCTATGCCCATCGGCATCAGCGTTGACGGGCCGCCGACGGTGACCTCCGCGCCGAGCTTGGTTAGTCCGTAAATATTCGAACGCACCACGCGCGAATGGTAGATATCGCCGATTATCGCGACCTTCAGCCCCTCGATATGCCCCTTATGCTCTATCATTGTGAGCATGTCTAAAAGCGCCTGAGTCGGATGCTCGTTCATGCCGTCGCCGGCATTCACCACAGACGCGCTTATAAGCTTTGACAGCATATGCGGCGCGCCGCTCATGCTGTGGCGCATAACGAGGATATCGGTACCCATGGCGTTTATGGTCTCAGCCGTATCGGTAAGCGTCTCGCCCTTTGCCACCGACGAGCCGGATGAAGAGATATTCGCCGCGTTCGCGCTCATATACTTTGCGGCAAGCTCAAACGAGAGCCGCGTCCTTGTGCTGTTCTCATAGAACAGATTCACGACCGTTTTGCCCTGAAGGTTCTTTATCTTCTTTTCCTTGGCGCCCACTACGATCTTTTTCATATCCGCAGCCTCGGAGAGGATATTCTTTATCTGCTCCGCGCTGAGCTCCTTTAATCCCAACAGATCATGCTTCATTTTCGTATGCTCCTAAGTCTTTTTATCTTAATTCTTTATTATACACTATTTTTTTATTCTTGTCTATATATTATTTTACTAATTCAGAAAAAAATCCATAGCCCGAAGACTATGGATCATAATTTTATAATTGCGAAATAAACCTGTCAAAGGCTGCCATTCCCTCTTCGTTCCTCTTATATACTCCGGCATGCTCAAGCACTCTTACGAATACCTTGCCTACCTCCTCCTTCAGGATATCTGTAACATTATCCCTGTTGATATCCTGATGGTTCGGGAGTACCTCGTTCTTCACCCAGTCCGCATGAGACGCGGTATGCTCGTCCGCGGTGAGATCGGCGCCGCTTATGATAGCGTCCGCTACCGCGTGGAGCTCCTCCACAAGCCTTGACGGAAGCACCGCAAGACCCATTACCTCAATGAGTCCGATGTTCTCCTTCTTGATATGATGCAGCTCGGCATGGGGGTGATATACTCCCAGAGGATGCTCCTCCGTTGTGATGTTGTTCCTCAGAACGAGATCGAGAACATACACGCCGTCGGTCATGCTCGCGATAGGCGTTATCGTGTTATGAGGCTCGCCGTCGGTCTCGGCATAGATGAACGCGTCCTCGTCGGTATACCCTCTCCAGCTTGTGAGTATCTTATCCGCAAGCTCAACGAGCCTTGCGGTATCCTTGCTCTTTAATCTCAGCACCGACATCGGCCACTTCAGGCGCGATACCTCTATATCAGTGTAGCCGGGTATATCATAAAACTTCTCGCTTGCCGCCTTATGCATCGCAAACACATGGTTTCCGCCCTGGAAATGCTCATGCGTGAGTATCGAGCCGCCGACTATCGGAAGATCGGCATTAGAGCCGATTATGTAATGATTAAACCTTGTGACGAAATCCAGGAGCTTGCTGAACGCGCTCTTATCTATCACCATCGGCACATGCTCAGAATTGAACACGATGCAGTGCTCGTTATAATACACATACGGAGAATACTGGAAGCCCCATTTGCTTCCGCAGATCTCTATAGGTATGATGCGGTGATTTGCGCGCGCGGGATGGTTCACTCTGCCGCGGTAGCCCTCGTTCTCAACGCAGAGCTGGCACTTGGGATAAGAGCTCTGCTTCTGCAGCTTCGCCGCAGCTATCGCCTTCGGATCCTTTTCCGGCTTGGAGCGGTTTATGGTTATCTCGATATCGCCGTACACAGACCCAGCGATCCACTTTATATCCTTCTTTATGCGTCCGCGGCGGATATAGTTGCTGTCACAGGAAAGCTTATAAAAGAAATCCGTAGCCGCCTTTGACGACTCCTTATACAGCGCATCAAAGGTCGCCGCTACCGTTGACGGATACGGCGTTAAGGTATCCATTATCTCGGTATCGAAAATATCACGGTATACGATGCTGTTATGCTCGATCAAGCCGTTCTCCGCGGCATAGTCGCAGATGCCCGAAAGTATCCCGTCAAGCTCTGAGACATCTTTACATACAGCACCTGTCGGCTCATAGCCGTCAAGAGCGAGCTTTGCAAGCAGGCGGTTGGTCACATATGTCTTATCCCCCTCTGCGATAAGCCCGGTCAGTATTCCGTAGGATACAAGTCTGTCGATTTCTTTGTAGATCATTTTTAACGCTCCTTTGGTTTATTATTATTTACATTACCAGAATTACAGTAAGCGGCACAGTTATAAGCGAGAACAGCGTGGTTATAAACACGCCCTTTGCCGCAAGATCGGCGTTCACCTCATAGGTCGTCGCAAACAGCACCGCGGTGTTCGCGACCGGCATTGCCGTCATAAGATATGTCACCGTTAAAAGCATCGGGTTTTTTATCACCCATGTGAGCGGCAGCCACAGCAGCAGCGGTACGCCTATCTGCTTCATCAGTGTCCACGGGTATAGCCGCCATTCGTTGAACACATTCTTAATATCTATCCGCGCCAAAGAGAAGCCGATTATCAGCATTGCCGCGGGCGAGGTGATCTCACCTATCGTCGTTACGGTGCCGGTTATGACCTCAGGCGGATGCACATTCAGAAAATATACCAAGAGTGACAGCACCGCCACCACCGTTCCCGGGGATATGAGCATCTTAGCATTGAATTTTACCTCATGCCTTCTGCCGCGGTTTATGAGCCACACGCCCAGGGAATACACCGCAATATTGAAAACGAGGTTGAAGATCGCCGCATAGAACAGCCCTACATCGCCGCAGATCGCCTTTACGACCGGAAAGCCCATGAACCCGACATTCGAGAAGGTGTTCATGAATGTGTACAGCCCACGTGTGCGCGTGTCCGCCCTCACGATAAATGCAAGCCCACCGCCGATCGCAGGAAGTATGACAAATATCAGCGCCACCGCACATCCGAGGCAGATCAGCACATCCGATACCGGCTGCCGCTCTGTGAGGTTCAGCACAGATGCAAGTATCATCGCCGGAAGCGTTACATCCAGCACCAGCCTTGTGAATTTCTTTACAAAATCGTTGTCTACTATCTTCAGCTTATAAACTATGTAACCTATCAGCATGATGATGAAAAGCTCTATCATCTGGGTCACAAGTATTCCTATGTCCATTATTACCCTTCTTATCTATACTTGTACATCGGAGTCAGAAATTTTTCTATGATGACATTGCCGTATTCCGGATCGGGACACCATTTGCCGCCGAGCTCGGATATATCCCTGACCGTTCCCGCCCAGGTGAGCCTTTTTACCGAATCGTACCGTCCATGCGTTTCGCCTATCGGCTCGCGCCCGACATACGCGCACATATGGTTATAGTGCGCCCTCACGCCCTCATGCGGCGTCGGAAACGACTCGTGATCCTCGCGGCGCATTTCGGTAGCGCCGTATTTCTTTATTCCGGCAAAGTTGTTCATCTCAGGCGTTACCGCGTTTCCGAAATTGCCGCGGGCGGTCTCATATGCCGCCTGGGCATACATCGCCTCGGGACGGATGCCGAAGCTTTCGCCCCATTCCCAGTAATCATCGGCAAGGTCGATAAACATCTCCGACGCGCCGGTATCTCTCGCCCACCGCTTTGCGGCATCGACCGGTATCTCCGACGCGCCGACTATCGCGGTATTTACCGCCGCCGGCTCCTCCTCGCGCATCGGATATGTCCCCATGCGGCAGCCCGTGAGCGAGACCGCAAGGGCAAGCGCGCCCGATATCATAGCTATTGTCTGCATATCTCTATCCCCTTTCTTCGGGACAATATATGCAGCTTTTTCCGCTCCTATGCCATTTTAATTATAATACACAAGGATAGTTTTGTCAACCGATTACCGAAAAATAAGCAGGAAACAAAATGTATTTCATTCCCTGCTTATATATAATTTTTAAAGCTCAAATGCCGCACATGCCGGAAGCATATCGTTCCAGAGCATGAGACGGAAATCCTCTCCGTTTTGGGTATCGAACTCAAACTCATATTCAAGAGTTTCCTCATCAGTCTCTATGAGCCTTACCGCTTTGAGCGCGCCGTTCTCATCATACTGCGCCGCGAAAAGCTTCGCCGCCGCGCCCATTGAAAGCCGCGCGGTGATATGCGCTATGCCGTCCTCGTCGACAGTCTTTTCACCCGCGAGCGTAAGCTCGTCCGGCTCCGGTGTTGCAGTTGCGACAGGTGTTTCTGTGGGTACCTCTGTCGGAGCTTCCGTCATTACCTCAGATG